>URTG01000005.1 GCA_900550705.1 uncultured Eubacteriales bacterium
AGAGGAAACTGCCGGTTTTCTTGTGCTGGCGGCCGCAGGCCGCCCCTACGGAGGGAACGGGGACCCGGCGGTTCCAACAGGAGGGAATCTGTGGTGAACATCGACCAGGCACGGGTAAAGCGGCACGTCCGGGAGGGCGTTACCTTTTTGAAATGGATGCTGTACGCGGGGAGTATCGGAATTCTGGTGGGGGCTGTGGCGGTGGCCTTTCACTATGGCGTCGACTGGGCCACGGAGCTGCGGGGGGAGTATCCCCGGATGATCTGGCTGCTGCCGGCGGTGGGCGTGGTGATCGTGCTGCTGTATCGCCTGTGCGGCATGGAGCGGGACCGGGGCACCAACCTGGTGCTGGTGGCCGTGCGGGAGGCGGAGCCGATGAAGCTGCGGACCGCCCCCCTGATCTTTCTGTCCACCATCCTGACCCATCTGGTGGGCGGCTCCGCCGGACGGGAGGGGGCGGCCCTGCAGCTGGGCGGCTCCCTGGCCGCCTGGGTGGGCCGGTCCATCCGCCTGGACGCCAAGGACAGCCGGGTCATGGTCATGTGCGGTATGTCTGCGGCCTTTTCCGCCCTGTTCGGAACGCCGCTGACGGCGGCCATCTTCGCCATGGAGGTGGTCAGCGTGGGCGTGATGTACTATGCCGCCATGGTCCCCTGCATCACGGCGGCGGTGATCGGCGTTCAGCTGGCCAAATATCTGGGCCTGCACCGCACTGTGGGGTACGACGTGGGGACCCCTGCGGCGGTGACGCCGGTGACCCTGGTGCAGGCGGCGGCCCTGGGGGTGCTGTGCGCCCTGGTTTCCATTCTGTTCTGCAAGGTGACCCACCGGGCTCCGCACCTCTACGAAAAGGTGTCGGCCAATCCCGTGGTCCGGGCGGCGGTGGGCGGTGCGCTGGTGCTGGGCATGACCCTGCTGGCGGGCAATCAGCTCTACAACGGGGCGGGGGACGCGCTCATCCGAAAGCTGCTGGCGGGGGAGACCATCCCCCATGCCTTCCTGCTGAAAATTCTGTTCACCGCCGTCACCCTGGGGGCGGGGTTCCGGGGGGGCGAGATCGTGCCGGTGCTGTGTACCGGCTGCGCCTTCGGCACCTGGGCGGGACCGCTGCTGGGCCTGCCCCACGGCTTTTCCGGGGCGCTGGGCATGGCGGCGGTGTTCTGCGGGGCCACCAACTGCCCGCTGACGGCCATTTTCCTCTCCCTGGAGCTGTTCGGCGGGGCCAGCCTGCCCCTGTACGCCCTGTGCGTCGGCGTGGCCTATATGCTCTCCGGCTACTACGGACTGTACAGCGAGCAGAAGATCGTCTACTCCAAATTCAAAACCGAGTGGATCGACAAGAAGGCGGAGTGAAGTTTGTCCGGCGGCCAGCCGGCCCTGCAAGCCCAAGCCAGCTTTCTTTCGTTTCCGGCGAAAAACGGTTTTCTTTCGAAAGGGAAAAACCGGGGCGGACTTTTCTTTTCCTCTTGCAGACAGTGGGGAAAGGGTCTATAATCTGGTACATACAAGGAAGAAACATAGCGGTTTTCACAATGGTATCAACGATTTGGAAAGGGGAAAATAAGTATGCGTCCCGAATTGATCAGTCAGCCTATCACTGGTATTTGTTCCTTTGGCCGGTATCCCATTTGCCTGGATCTGGATGAGCTGCACGCCGATTTCGGTGTGCTGGGTGTGCCCTTTGATATGGGCGTGGGCTTCCTCAGCGGCGCCCGGATGGGTCCCCGCCGTATCCGCGAGGCATCCACCCAGTATGGCCGCGGCACCGCCGGTTACTATGATTACGAGACCGACCAGCAGATGATGGCCGCCCCCATCACCGTGGCCGACTGCGGCGATGCCGACGTGCTTCAGGGCGACCGGGACTACTCCTTCCAGTGCATCGAGCGGGCCGTCCGCCGGATTATCAAGGCGGGCTCCATCCCCGTCGTCATGGGCGGCGACCACTCCATCAGCATCCCCGTGGGCCGCGCCCTGTCGGAGTACGGCAAGAAGATCTGCGTCATTCAGTTCGACGCGCACCTGGACTGGACCAGCCATGTAGGCCCCCTGGTCCAGGGCAACGGCAGCCCCATGCGCCGGATGTCTGAGATGGAGCACATCGGCCCCATGGTGCAGATCGGTCTGCGGGGCATGGGCAGCGGCAAGAAGAGCGACTACGACGACGCCCGGGCTTACGGCAGCAAGCTGATCTCCGCCCGGGAGCTGCACAGCAAGGGCGTACAGTGGGTGCTGGACCAGATCCCCGACGCCGAGGCCTACTACATCACCTTCGACATCGACGGCTACGATATGCCCCTGGCCCCCGGCGCGGCCTCCCCGCTGCCCGGCGGCATCACCTATGACGAGAGCATGGATATGCTGAAGGCCATCTGCGAGACCGGCAAGGTGGTGGCGATGGACCTGGTAGAGGTCGCCCCCACCTATGACCCCACCGGCTGCACCGAGCGCCTTGCCGCCCTGACCATGCTCCAGGTCATGGCCCACGCCGGCAAGAAGCTCCACGAGAACGACAACAAGTAAATCAGGCGCGCCGAATTAGCCGGTTCGGCCCTCCGAAGGTCCGCATCAATTCCCCGATGGAAGCCCCTCCATCGGGGAATTTTTATGGCCCGGAGCGCATAGGGATTCCGCAGAGGCGAAAAAGGAGGGGCGAAATCTGGGCAGAATGACAAAGAAAAAAGAGAAAAAAATTTTACAAAAATATTTTAGCACGCTGAATAACTAATACAAGAAAAAACAATGAAAAAAGCGAAACAAATCACAATCAAAATCGCGCAACAAAACGATGATGAAGCGGCGCCGGCACTTGAAAAACGAAAAACAGCCTGGTATAATGATAACTAAAACGGCGGATGGCCCTATCTCCCGCCGAAAAAACAAGCAGAAAGGAGGGGGCACACGCACCCGAACCCCGGGACTCTGGCCCGGCGGCAGCAGATCCGGGGTGTGCTTTTGTAAGGTAAGAGAGAGTAAACGCATGGATCGCCGCTCCGGGGAGGAGAGACCCCCTCCGCAGTGTGTGCGGCGGCGATCGGAGGTACGGCTCCCATCCGTGCAAGACGGAGGAGCCGTGCAAAAGGAGGAACATAGTATGACGTTTGAAACGGTAGATAATGTCTTTACCATCAACACCAGCGCCGTGATGACCACGGCTATGGCAGCCATCCTGCTGCTGATCGGCTATTGGGTCAAGAGCAAGGTCAAGATCCTGGACAAGTACTGCATCCCCGCCCCCGTGGTCGGCGGCTTCCTGTTTATGTTCGTCACCTGGGCGGGCTACTCCACCGGGGCCTTCACCTTTAACTTCACCAACACCTTCCAGGACCCCTTCATGCTGGCCTTCTTCACCACCGTGGGTCTGGGCGCCAGCTTCTCCCTGCTGAAAAAGGGCGGCATCCTGCTGATCATCTACTGGCTGACCGCCGGTATCATCTCCATCTTCCAGAACATCATCGGCATTGCCGTGGGCACCGCCGTGAATCTGCCCGCCCCTTACGCTCTGCTGGCCAGCGCCATCTCCATGATCGGTGGCCACGGCGCGGCTCTGTCCTATGGCGGCACCTTCGTGGATATGGGCTATGAGCAGGGCGCGCTGGTGGGCGCGGCCGCCGCCACCTTCGGCCTGATCAGCGCCGTTCTGGTGGGCGGTCCTGTGGGCCGTCACCTCATCGTCAAGTATAACCTGAAGCCCGAGGAGAACAACGAGAGCTACGACGACATCGAGAGCGTCAACGCCGGCGGCACCAAGCTCACCGGTCTGGATGTCATCAAGAACGTGGTCGTCATCCTGGTCTGCATGGCCGTGGGCACCGAGATTTCCGGCCTGATCGGCAAGGCCATCGGCATGAGCTTCCCCACCTATGTGGGCTCCATGTTCGTGGCCGTGATCGTCCGCAACCTGAACGACAAGCTGCACCTGTATAACTTCAGCTTCTCCCTGGTGGACGGCATCGGCGACGTGATGCTGAACCTGTACCTGGCTCTGGCTCTGATGACCCTGAAGCTGTGGGAGCTGGCCGGCCTGGTGGGCGGTGTGCTGCTGGTGGTGGTGTGCCAGGTGATCTTCATGGTCCTCATCGCCAACTTCGTGGTCTTCCGTGTCCTGGGCAAGAACTACGACGCCGCCGTCATGTGCGCCGGCCTGTGCGGCCACGGCCTGGGTGCTACCCCCTCCGCCATCGTGAACATGACCGCCGTGACCGAGAAGTACGGCATGTCCCGCCGGGCCTTCATGGTGGTTCCCATCGTGGGTGCCTTCCTGGTGGACATCATCTATCAGCCCCAGACCATCGCCTTCATCAAGTACTTCGTGCAGGGCTTTACCGGCTGAGACTGAGCGACAATTCTATAGAAATTCCCGCGCGACGGGGGGCCACGCTGCCGGCCCCTCGCCGCTTTTTTATGCCCGGAACCGCGTTTCCGACCGCACAGAGGGCCGGGACGTATAAAATGGATTGCAAAGAACACGTCTCTTTGTTATAATCAAAGAAATACAGCGAATCCGCGAGAGGAGCCACGAACCATGATCAAATTCAACCACTTTAATTTCAACGTTCTGGACCTGGAAAAAAGCCTGGCCTTTTACGACCGGGCCCTGGGGCTGAAGCCGGTGCGGGAGAAGGAGGCCTCGGACCACTCCTTCAAGCTGGTGTACCTGGGCGACCCGGAGGGCAGCGACTTCCAGCTGGAGCTGACCTGGCTGCGGGACCGGACGGAGCCCTATAACCTGGGGGAGTGCGAGTTCCACCTGGCCTTCCTCACCGACGAGTACGACGCCCTGTATCGCAGGCACAAGGAGATGGGCTGCGTCTGCTTTGAGAACCCCGCCATGGGCATCTACTTCATTTCCGACCCCGACGGCTACTGGATCGAGATCGTCCCGGGGAAGAAGTAATGGCCAAGGAACGCAACGCGGGCTGGCCCGGGATATTCCGGGCCTTCGCCGTTCTGTGCGCCATCCTCCTGCTGCTGGCCCGGAATTGGCAGGGGAGCGGAGACAGCGCGGCCCTGGGGCTGTATGCGGGGCTGACCACCTGGTCCGTCCCGGCGCTGTTCATGCTGTGGGGCATGGAGGCCCTGGAGGGGGGCAAGCCCCGGTGCTCCGCCGCCCTGCTGGGGCTGGCCCTGCCCGCCTTTGTGCTGCTGGTGGTCTGGGGGGCGATCTACGCCCTGGCCGCCTATCTGCTGGCGGGGGGCGGCGTCACCTGGGCGGGGGTGTGGCAGGCCCTGCGCTCCGCCGCCTGGGGGAATACCCACTATCACCTGTGGGTGCTCTATCCCCTCATCGGCCTGTACCTGGTCCACCCGGTGCTCCACCGGTTCACCGCCTCGGCCAGCCGGGGGGAGGTGCTGTATTTTCTGGGGCTGTGCTTTCTGTTTTCCAGCCTGCTGCCCCTGTGGACCGCCTTTCACCCCAACAGCGCCGCCGCCGGGGCGCTGGACCGGCTGGACCTCCACCTGGTGCTGGGCTGGGTGGGGTGCTATGTGGGGGGCTGGTATCTCCGGCATTACACCATCAGCCGGACGTCGGAATTTCTGCTGTATCTGTTCGGCATCCTCTCCCTGGCCGTGACGCTGGCGGGGCCCCGGGTGTTCGGCGGCGGGCAGGAGCTGTGGCGGCAGTACACCGCCCCCAACGTGCAGATCACCGCCGCGGCCCTGTGCGCCCTGTTCCGCTATGTGATCGGCCTGAGCGACGAGCGCTCCCGCCGCAGCGCCGCCGGGGCGCTGGGAGAGGTGGCCTTCGGCGTCTACCTGCTGCACCCCCTGTGGCTGCTGGTGCTCCGCCGCCTGGGCTTTACGCCCTGGACGGCCCTGGCCCCCGCCGTCGCCGCGCCGCTGCTGGCGCTGGTGCTGTTCCTGCTGTCCCTGCCCTTCGCCTGGCTCCTGGGCCGCATCCCGGTGGTGGGGGAGCGGCTGGTGGACCCGTGATCTCCCCCATCAATCAGAAAAAATTAGGAGGTATTCCCCTTGAAGCCTGAAAACAACAAGCCCTCGATCATCTTTGTGGCCATTCTGGTCATTGCCGCGCTGCTGTTCGATGTGTATATCCTCATGCGCCTGAGCCAGGGCGCCGCCCCCCAGCCCACCAAGGTGGCCGCCGCCGTGCTGCTCACCCTGGCCGCCCTGTGGATGGTGTGGGAGAGCCTGAAAAAGTAAAAATAGTCGTAGGGGACGCTGTCCTCAGCGTCCCGCGATACCTGACGCACCAACGGCGGGCGGCCACAGGCCGCCCCCACAATGCAAAAGAGACCGTCTCAATAAACGAGGCGGTCTCTTTTCTCAGTCCGTATCCACCAGAACATTGTCAATGCCGTGCTCGGCGAACTCGTCGATGTAGTCGTCGATCCGGCGGTCCAGCTCGGTGGGGTTCTGCTCGTCGATGGGCAGCTCCTCCAGGTCCCGGCGGGCCAGCTCCTCGGCCAGAATGTCGAAGAACACGGCGTTTTCATACTCCACGATGGCCTCGTGGATGCCGCCCTCCTCAAAGGCGCGGGAGGGCACGGCCTGGCCCCGGAAGCTGGCGGTGAGGGAGGGCATCCCCTCCTCTGCCGCTTTCTGGAACAGCAGGCTCTCCACCTCGTCATAGTCGGCGAAGCGCTGATTTTCCCGGGTGGAATTTAAGATCCAGTTGCCGATATAGGCCATATCCAGCAGCCGGCGGAATTGTTTTTTCGTCAGAGAAAGCTCCATGGTCCAACCTCCTCACGGTGCGGGCTCCGCTGATTTTCTCCTATTATATCAGGCGGTGGGAATTTGTCAAACCGGCCGGGCAAAAAAGTGCGCCCTCATGCTTTACAGGGGGGGAAAAACCGTGTATAATAGCAAGCGCCTGTGGCTTTTTGCCGAGGAAAACGGCGAAAACGGCAAAAACGGGAGGTACAAATGGAAAAGAATGTGGTCATCTCCATCAAGGGGATGCAAAAATACCAGGGCCAGGACCCCGACACGGTGGAGCTGGTCACCGAGGGCCGCCTCCAGCAGGAGGGGGACAGCTATACCCTCTCCTATCAGGAGAGCGAGATCACCGGGCTGGAGGGCACGCTGACCACCATCCGGGTGGAGCCGGAGCAGGTGACCCTGCTGCGGGTGGGGGAGTTCAACTCCCAGATGGTCTTTCAGGAGGGCCGCCGCCACCTGTCCATGTATAATACACCCTATGGCGCCATGGCCATCGGGGTGAATACCCGCCGCCTGTCCGCCCAGCTGGACGAGGCGGGGGGCGACATCGAGATCGACTACGCCCTGGAGGTGGACCACGCGGTCGCCGGGCGGAACTCCTTCCGGATCAACGTGAAGGAGGCCGAGGGCGCGAGCCTGAAGCAGTAAATTAGATAGGGTGTGAGCAAAAGCATGAATAATATGATCCAGTCGGCCCGGGCCCAGGTGGCCCAGCTGACCCAGGCGGCCTATGAAAAGGCCGCAGCCGCCGGCGTTCTGCCCGGCGGGGCGGAGGTCTCCGCCACCATCGAGATCCCCAAGGACACCGCCCACGGGGACTACGCCTCCTCCTTCGCCATGGCGGGGGCCCGGGCCCTGCACAAGGCCCCCCGGGTCATTGCCCAGGCCATTGTGGACCACCTGGACCTGGAGGGCAGCTACTTCCAGAAGGTGGAGATCGCCGGCCCCGGCTTTCTGAACTTCACCCTGGGCCCCAAGTGGTATGGCGAGGTCCTGTCCGCCGTGGAGCAGCAGGGCGAGACCTACGGCTCCGGCGACGAGGGCAAGGGACGGAAGGTCATGGTGGAGTTCGTCTCCGCCAACCCCACCGGCCCCATGCACATGGGCAACGCCCGGGGCGGCGTGCTGGGCGACACCCTGGCCAACGTGCTGGCCCGGGACGGCTGGGATACCTGGAAGGAGTTCTATGTCAACGACGCCGGCAACCAGATCCACAAGTTTGCCGTGTCCATCAACGCCCGGTATATGCAGCTGATCCTGGGGGAGGAGAACTTCGAATTCCCCGAGGAGGGCTACCACGGCGACGACATCCGCCAGCTGGCCCAGGCCATCTACGACGCCCACGGCGACAGCTGGAGGGACCTGCCCGAGGAGGAGCGGCTGGACAAGCTGGCCCAGTACGGCCTGAAGGTCAACATCCCCAAGATGCAGGACGACCTGCGCCGCTACCGCATTGAGTATGACCAGTGGTTCTTCGAGTCGGAGCTGCACAACACCGGCTATGTGGCCGAGACCGTGCAGATGCTCACCCACAAGGGCTGGACCTATGAGAAGGACGGCGCCCTGTGGCTGAACACCACCGAGCTGCTGAAGGAGAAGTTCAAGCGGGAGGGCAAGACCCAGGAGCAGGTGGACAAGCTGGACCTGAAGGACGACGTCCTCCGCCGGGCCAACGGCTTCTACACCTACTTCGCCGCCGACATCGCCTATCACCGCAACAAGTTTGAAAAGCGGGGCTTCGACAAGGTCATCAACGTGTGGGGCGCGGACCACCACGGCCATGTGGCCCGGCTCCAGGCCGCCCTGGACGGCCTGGGTCTGGACGGCTCCCACCGCCTGGTGATCGTTCTCATGCAGCTGGTGAACCTGCTCCAGGACGGCAAGCCCGTCCGGATGTCCAAGCGCTCCGGCAAGGCCATCGCCCTGCACGACCTGCTGGACGAGGTCAGCGTGGACGCCGCCCGGTTCTTCTTCAACTCCCGCACCGCCACCAGCCCCGTGGACTTCGACCTGGACCTGGCCGTCCGGGAGGACAGCGAGAACCCGGTGTACTATGTCCAGTACGCCCACGCCCGCATCTGCTCCCTGGTCAGCCGTCTGGCGGAGGAGGGGGCCCAGGTGCCCCAGGCGGAGACGGTAGACGCCGCCCTGCTCACCGCCCCCGAGGAGCTGACCCTGCTGAAGGCCCTGGCCCAGTACCCCGAGGAGATCCACCTGGCCGCCCGGGATTACGACCCCAGCCGGATTAACCGCTACCTGGCCACCCTGGCCGGCGATTTCCATCGCTTCTACAGCGCCTGCCGGATCAAGGGCGAGGAGCCGGCCATCCTGGCCGCCCGCCTGAAGCTGGCCGACACGGTCCGTGCCGTTCTGGCCAACGGTCTGG
Source organism: uncultured Eubacteriales bacterium (assembly GCA_900550705.1). Lineage (GTDB taxonomy): Bacteria > Bacillota > Clostridia > Oscillospirales > Oscillospiraceae > Lawsonibacter. The sequence continues at coordinate 9,071 of URTG01000005.1, forward strand.
GCCTGCTGGGCGTTACCGCGCCGGAGAAGATGTAACTGAAACAATCAAGACGCCCGCACGGCTGCGGGCGTCTTTTTTAGACATAGATTTTATTGGGAGGTCCTATGAAGCTGAACCCATTGGAGGCCCTGCTGGCCCGGCGCACCCCGGGGGTGATGGACGTCACCCGGGAGTACGCCGTTCTGGTCCCCCTGATCCCCCAGGGGGACGGGCGCTATACCCTGCTCTACGAGGTCCGGGCCGCCGCCCTGGCCCACCAGCCCGGGGAGATCTGCTTCCCCGGCGGGCGGCTGGAGGGGGAGGAGACCCCCACCGCCTGCGCCCTGCGGGAGACGGAGGAGGAGCTGGCCATCCCCCCCGCCGCCGTCCGGGTGCTGGGCCGGCTGGATGTGCTGGCCCACCGGACGGGCAGTCTCATCCACCCCATCCTGGGGGTGGTGGACCCCGCCGCGGCAAAGGCGCTGCGCCCCAGTCCCGCCGAGGTGGCGGAGACCTTTCAGGTGCCGGTAGACTGGCTGCTGGCCCAGGAGCCGGAGGAGTTTTCCTACCCTCTGCGGCCCGCGCCGGGGGCGGACTTCCCCTATGACCGGCTGGGCATCCCCCCGGACTACCCCTGGGTGCCCGGGCGGGAGCGAGTCCCGGCCTATCACTGGCAGGACCGGATCATCTGGGGCATCACCGGGCGCATTACCCGGCATTTCACGGCCCTGCTCCGGCAGAGCCAGCAGGAGGAGAGACCATGAACCCTGTCTTTTTTGTACGCCTGGACTGGAACGCCCTGTTTCAGCTCTATCTGCTGTTTGTCAATCTGGCGGCCTTCGCCCTGATGGGCCTGGACAAGCGCCGCGCGCAGCGGGGCCAGTGGCGCATCCCGGAGCACACCCTGTTCCTGTTCCCCTTCGTGGGCGGCGCGTTGGGCGGTATTCTGGGCATGAGCTGGTTTCACCACAAGACCAGGCACTGGTATTTCGTCTGGGGCTTCCGCCTTCTGCTGGCCGCCCAGCTTCTGGGCGGGCTGTGGGTCAGGTGGAAGGGGTGGGCCTAACTCCGGCTTGTCAAAAAAGTGGCTTCGCCGCTTTTTCGACAGTCTGGTAACTCGTTACCCCTTCAGCTCCCGGAACAGATTCACCATCTCAATGGCGCCCTGGGCACATTCGGCGCCCTTGTTGCCCGCCTTAGTGCCGGCGCGCTCGATGGCCTGCTCCAGATTGTCGGTGGTGAGGACGCCGAACAGAACGGGCACACCGGAGTCCAGACCGGCGGCGGCCACGCCCTTCGAGACCTCGCTGCAAACATAGTCGTAGTGGCTGGTGCTGCCGCGGATCACAGCCCCCAGGGCGATGACCGCGTCGTACCGGCCGCTTTTTGCCATGCGGGCGGCGGTGATGGGGATTTCAAAGGCCCCGGGGACCCAGGCCACGTCGATGTCCTCCCCCCGGACCCCGTGGCGGAGGAGGGTGTCCTCGCAGCCGCTGAGGAGCTTGGAGACGATGAATTCGTTAAAACGGGCGGCCACCACGCCGACGCGGATGCCCTCTGCGACCAGTTTTCCTTCCAAGATGTTCATATTCAATACCTTCCTTGTTTTTTGATTGATTACTTCGTGCTCCCCGCCCTCTGAGGGGGCGGGGAACGCAGCGTGAAGCGGAGTATTTAATAGCTCAGCAGGTGCCCCATGCGCTGCTGTTTGGTTTTCAGATAGAAGCGGTCCTCCGGGGTGGCCTCCACCTGGATGGGGACCCGCTGGGTGATCTCCAGGCCGAAGTCCGCCAGCTGGTAGAGCTTGTCCGGGTTGTTGGTGAGCAGACGCATGGTCTGCACCCCCAGGTCCCGGAGGATCTGGGCACCCACCCAATACTCCCGCAGGTCGGGGGCGAAGCCCAGCTGCACATTGGCGTCTACCGTGTCCAGCCCCTGCTCCTGCAAGCGATAGGCCTTCAGCTTATTGATCAGGCCGATGCCCCGGCCCTCCTGGCGCATATAGAGGAGTACGCCCCGGCCTTCGGCCTCGATCTGCCGCAGGGCGGCGGCCAGCTGCTGGCCGCAGTCGCAGCGGCGGGAGCCGAACACGTCGCCGGTGAGGCACTCGGAGTGGACCCGGCACAGCACGTCTCTGCCGTCCCCCAGGTCCCCCTTCACCAGGGCCACATGGTGCTCGCCGGTGAGATCGTTGACGTAGCCGTAAATGCGGAAATCGCCGAAGCGGGTGGGCATCTGGGCGGCGGCCTCCTGGGTGACGTGCTTGTCGTGGCGGCGGCAGTAGTCCTGCAGGGCCTGGATGGTCAGCACCTTCATGCCCCAGACCTTGGCCTTCTCCAGCAGCTGGGTGGTGCGGAGCATGGTGCCGTCCTCCCCCATGATCTCGCAGCACAGGCCGCAGGGGGTGAGACCGGCCAGGCGGCACAGGTCCACCGTGGCCTCTGTGTGGCCGTTTCGCACCAGCACCCCGCCCCGGCGGGCCACCAGGGGGAAGACGTGCCCGGGGCGGCGCAGGTCCTCCGGCCGGGTGGCCGGGTCCACGCAGGCCCGGCAGGTGAAGCCCCGCTCTGCGGCGGAGATGCCGGTGGTGGTATCCACATGGTCGATGGACACGGTGAAGGCGGTGCCGTGGTTGTCGGTGTTCACCTTGACCATCTGCTCCAGACCAAGCCGGGCGGCCACCTCGGCGCTCATGGGGGTGCAGATGAGACCCCGGGCATCGGTGGCCATGCGGTTGACATTCTCGGTGGTGGCAAACTGGGCGGCGCAGATCATGTCCCCCTCGTTCTCTCGGTCCGGGTCGTCAATGGTGATGATAATATGTCCGGCCCGAAGCTCCTCCAGGGCCTCCTCCACGGTGCAGAAATCCGCGTGTTCCATAGGTATTCCTCCAATCAAAATCCGTTCTGCGCCAGAAAATCCAGGGTCAGCCCGCCGCCTTGGGCGGGGTCCGGCGCGGGGCGCAGCAGCTTTTCTACATATTTGGCCAGGATGTCCGTCTCCAGATTGACCACGTCCCCCGGCCCCTTCCGTCCCAGCAGCGTGATGGCGGCGGTGTGGGGGATGAGGGAGACGGAGAACCGGTCGTCCTCCACCGCCGCCACGGTGAGACTGACCCCGTCGATGGTGATGGAGCCCTTCTCCACCACATAGCGCAGCAGCGCGGGCGGGGCGGAGACGGTGTACCACAGGGCGTTGTCGTCCCGGCGGACGTGCTGGACGGCACCGGTGCCGTCGATGTGTCCCGAGACGATGTGGCCGCCGAAGCGGCCGTTGGCGGCCATGGCCCGTTCCAGATTCACCGGGCTGCCCGGCACCAGAACGCCCAGGGAGGAGCGGTCCAGCGTCTCCGGCATAACGTCGGCGGTGAAGCCCCCGGCGTCCACCCCCGTGGCGGTGAGGCACACGCCGTTGACGGCCACGCTGTCGCCGATGTGCAGGCCGTCCAGCACCACCCCGGCCCCGATGGACAGCACCGCAGAGCGGCTGCCCCGGCGGACGCTGCGGATGGTGCCCAGCTCCTCAACGATCCCGGTGAACATCGGGCAGCACCTCCCCTTCCAGCAGAATATCTTCTCCCATCGGAGTGACCGACAGGCCGGTGAGCCGGACGGCGTGGTCCGGGTCCTCCGCCCCCAGCCCGGCGACGGGGGTTTTGGCGCTCTCCCCGCCCAGCAGCTTGGGGGAGACGTAGGCCTGCACCCCCTGGACCAGGCCGGCCTCCAGCATGGACCAGTTCAGGGTGCCGCCGCCCTCCAGGAGCAGACTGTCGATCTCCTGGCCCCCCAGCCGGTCCAGCAGGGCGGGCAGGTCCACCCGGCCGTCCGTCCCGGGCAGGTCCCAGACGGCGCAGCCGGCGGCCCGAAGGGCCTCTGCCCGGGCCGGGTCGGGGGACGCGGCGGCGAAGACGGTGGGGACGGTCCCGGCGGTCTGCACCAGCCGGCTGTCCAGGGGGGTGCGGAGATGGGCGTCGCAGATCACCCGCAGGGGGTTCCGTCCGCCCTCCAGGCGGCAGGTGAGCAGGGGATCGTCGGCCAGCACGGTGCCCACCCCCACCAGAATGGCCGGGTGGCGGTCCCGGTCCCGGTGGACCTGCTGCCGGGCCTCCGGGCCGGTGATCCACCGGGCGGCCCCGGTGCGGGAGGCGATCTTCCCGTCCAGAGTCATGGCGTATTTCAGCACCACATAGGGGCGGCGGGTGGTGATGTAGTGGAAGAACACCCGGTTCAGCGCCCGGCTCTCCGCCTCCAGCACCCCGGTGGCAACAGCCACGCCCCGGCGGCGAAGCAGCTCCAGCCCGTGACCGGCCACCAGGGGATTGGGGTCGCCGCAGGCCACCACCACCCGGGCGATGCCCGCGTCCAGAATGGCCTGGGTGCAGGGGGGCTGCCGCCCCTGGTGACAGCAGGGCTCCAGAGTGACATAGAGGGTGCTGCCCCGGGGGTCCTCCGTGCAGCGGGCCAGGGCCTCCCGCTCGGCGTGCAGACCGCCGCACCGCTGGTGCCAGCCCTCGCCGATGATGCGGCCCTCCTTCACCAGCACCGCTCCCACCATGGGGTTGGGCCGGGTCTGTCCCAGCCCCCGCCGGGCCAGGTCCAGCGCCCGGGCCATGTAGTCTTGATCGGTCATAGAAGTCTCCCTTCCGGGACCTTGTGGGCAGATAAAAAGCCCTGTACCGCAGTACAGAGCTAAAATCCTATGACCGGGACCTCCTGCGCCCGGAAAAACAAAACGCCCCGGAATGAAAACCATTCCAGAGCAACACCATGGGCGCGGAGCTTCCTCCGCGGTCACATGATCTTCTTTCCTCCCGACTGTACGGTCGGCTTCGGAATCACACCGAATCATGCCTTGCGGCTCGTGGGCTATACCACCGGTGGGGAATCGCACCCCGCCCTGAAGATCCTTGTTTGATTGCCGCAAGTATACGCCCGGCGGGCCACTTTGTCAAGAAAAAGTTTTTTGCCCCCCTCTGCCGCTTGTCAACCCAGGGGGAGTATGGTACAATAACCGGACACGATAAATCACGTTTTTATACTCTATTTTGGAGGTTTTCATGGTATCCATCGGAGGAATCGAAATCAAAACGCCCCTGGCGCTGGGCCCCATGGCGGGGGTGACCGACGTGGCCTTCCGCACCATCTGCCGGGAGCAGGGGGCGGGGCTGACCTGCACGGAGATGGTCAGCGCCAAGGCCCTGTGCTACCAGGATAAAAAATCCATCCCGCTGCTGCAGCTGGGGGAGGGGGAGCACCCCGCCGCCGCCCAGATCTTCGGCAGCGACCCGGTGTGCATGGAGGAGGCTGCCGCCATCGCCCATGAGGTGTCCGGCGCGGACCTCATCGACATCAACATGGGCTGCCCCGTGCCCAAGGTAGCCAACTCCGGGGACGGCTCCGGCCTGATGCGGGACCCGGACAAGGCTGTTCGGGTGGCGGAGGCCGTCATCCGCGGGGCAGGCTGTCCCGTGACGGTGAAGTTCCGCCTGGGCTGGGACAAGGGCTCCATCAACTGCGTGGAGTTCGCCCGGGCCATGGAGCAGGCCGGGGTGGCGGCGGTGGCCGTCCACGGCCGGACCCGGAAGCAGATGTATTCCGGCACCGCCAACTGGGATTGGATTCGGGAGGTCAAGCAGGCGGTGTCCGTCCCCGTCATCGCCAACGGCGACGTGTTCCAGCCGGAGGACGCGGTACGGATTCTGAAGTACACCGGGGCGGATATGGCCATGATCGGCCGGGGGGTGTTCGGCAATCCCTGGCTGTTCGCCCAGTGCAAGGCGGCCCTGGAGGGCCGGCCCATCCCCCCCATGCCCCCTCTGGCGGAGCGGTGCGACACGGCGGTGCGGCAGTTTGCGCTGTCAGCCGCCAACAAGGGGGAGAAGATCGCCTGTCTGGAGGCCCGGCGGCACTACGCCTGGTATCTGAAGGGCGTGCCCCACGCGGGCTGCTACAAGGAGCAGATCGTAAAAATCACCACCCTGGAGGATGTCTACCGGGTCACCCGGGGGATCAAGCGGGACCTGTGCGGCCAGGAGCTGCCGGAGGAGTGAGCCAAATCGGCGACAGAAGGGAGGCGGAACGCCATGACCGAGCAGGAGCTTATCGCCCGGGCCCGGGCGGGGGACCCGAACGCCTTTGAGCGGCTGGTCCGGGACAACCAGGACCGGGTGTATTCCCTGTGCCTGCGGATGGCCGGGGACCGGCACGAGGCGGAGGACCTGGCCCAGGAGGTCTTCCTCAAGGCGTGGCAGGGCCTGGCCTCCTTCCAGGGGGGGAGCAAATTTTCCACCTGGCTGTTCCGCCTGGCGGCCAACCTGTGTATCGACGCCCAGCGCAAGCGGGAGCGGCGGCGGGGCGTGGAGCCTGCCGTCTCGCTGGACGACCCGGACAGCAGCTGGCGGGAGCCGTCCGACCCCAGGCAGGACCCCCAGCGGCAGCTGGAGCGGACGGAGCGCAGCCGCGCTCTGGACCGGGCGCTGACCCGGCTGTCGGACGACCAGCGGCAAATCGTGGTCCTTCGGGAGCTGGCGGGGCTGAGCTATCAGGAGATCTCCCAGCGCCTGGACCTGGACCTGGGGACGGTGAAGTCCCGTCTGGCCCGGGGCCGTTTGGCGCTGCGAAAAATTTTGCTGGAGGACGGGAACTTTTTCGACGCGCCGCCGTCTAATCCGGTGAAGAACAAAACGAGAGGGGGGTGAGTCCCATGGTATCCTGCGATGAAATGACCGAGCTGCTGTCCGCCGCGCTGGACGGAGCGCTGTCCCCGGCGGAGCAGAGGGAACTGGAGGACCACCTGGCCCACTGCCCCGCCTGCCGGGCGCTGGCGGCGGCCCTGGGGGACATCCACGGCGGCTTTGCCCAGCTGGAGGACGTGCCCGCCCCGGCGGATCTTACGGACAAGGTCATGGCCCAGGTCCGGGCCGAGACAACCAAGGTGAGCAAGAAGCGCATCCCCTTCCGCCCCGCCTGGGTCCGCCGGGCGGCGGGCCTGGCCGCCTGTCTGGTGCTGTGCGCCGTGGTGTATCAGGCGGAGCTGACCCACCGCAGCGCCACCGGCGCAGCCTCGGCGGAGCCTGCCGCCGGAGTCTCTGAGGCATCGTCTGCCGAGGACAGCGGCACCGCGCTCCAATCCGCGCCCCCGGAGGAGGATTCTGCCGCCGTCCCCCAGCAGGCCCCCGACACCTACGCCGCCCCCACCCCGGAGACGGAGACCCCGTCCGTCCAGAGTAAAACCCGAGAGGCGCAGCCGCCGACCACGGCTGACGCCCAGACCCAGCCCACGGAGCGGGAAGCCGCCTCCGGTGCCGATGCCCAGGACGGCGCAGACAGCCGGAACGGCGTGGCAGCCGCCCAGCTCCCGCCGGAGAGCGCCGCCCCCTCCGTCCTCACCCTCACCGCCCTGCCCCCGGGGGCCGAGGACCTCCTGGCCGACGTGACCTGGACCCAGGAGAGCGGCCGGCGCGTCGGCTCCCTCACCGCCCGGCAGTGGACCCAGCTGGCCGCCCTGGCCGGAGACACCCTGGTCGCCCAACAGGGCGACGGCAGCACAGGCCCCTGGACGCTGATCCTGCTGGAAGAACATGAAACAACGCCGGAGCGATAAGAGGGTCGCTCCGGCGTTTGTATGATAGAACAAGTGGGTCAGCGGTAGTTCACGATCTGATCCAGCGGATAGAGTCGGGTTTCGGCCTGCCTTGCTTCGGCAAGGATTCGCTCGTGAAAGCCGGTTTCCGAAAAAAGCGCGTAATAAAATTTCGCGTTTGCCTTTTGCGGGGTGAGCTTTGCCAGCGTATCCAGATACTCAGAATAAGAAAACGGCGATGCTTTGAATTTACATTCGCCGACCAGGTAATTTTTCCCTTCCCGGTCGATCCCCAATAGGTCGATTTCGGTTTCGGCGACACGCAGACCATCGGGAGCGGTCTCATCACGCACGGTTGTTTTGCCGGTCCACGGTCCCAATCTGGCATAGCGGAAGGGCAGCTCGTTGTGCTTCTGCATTTCCCGGACAAACGCACGGCATACGTCTTCAAATGCAAACGAGGCAAATTCGTGCAGGGACGGTTCTACCACAAATTCGTAGACGCCATCCACGTCGCCGTCCTCCAGCTGAGAAAAATTTGCAAAGCCGAAGGCGTACCAAAAACGGAAAAAGTTATCGGTCAAGCGGTAAGTGCCGCGGCTGGAATTTGCCTGCTCCTTCAGCTTGGCATCCACGGAAAATCTGCGCTCTACAATGCCGAGCTCAATGAGATTTTTCAGATATACACTGGTTTTCGCGGTGTCCTCCACCAGCGATTTCTGGCTGATGTCGTTCAGCCTTGTACTGCCGAGGGCCACGGCCTCGATGATGGAGTTGTAAATTGGCGTCTCCCGCAGCTCCTGATGGAGGAGAAATTCTACTTCGCTATACAGAATACAGCCTTTCGTAAGGATACTCCGCTTGATATTTTCCCCTACGGAACGGTTCGGGTCCCACTGGCGCAGGTAGTGGGGAATCCCCCCCAGGACGGCGTAGGCCAGCACTTTATCGCGGGGAGAATAGTCTGGAAAAAACTGGATGGCATCATAAAAGCCCATTTCCTTCATTTTGTAAATGCCGGTGGCTCTGCCATAAAGCGGATTCTTTTCAGACAGCAGCTCCTTTTCCATAAAGCTCATGGCGCTGCCGCAGAGAACGATCATCACATTGCGGTCGCGGAATTCTGCATCCCACAGATTTTGCAGGATGGATGGGATACTTTTGTTTCCCTTGCACAGATAGGGAAATTCGTCGATCACCAGCAGCTTTTTATGCCCTTCATAGGGGAGGTCGAGGACTGCGCGGAATGCCTTTTCCCAGTCGGGAAATTCGGAAATATAGTGTCTGGCCGGAATATCCTCTTTGAGCAGTCGATTCGAAAAGCTTCGGAGCTGTACCCGGTCGGTGGTCTGGGTGCAGGAAAAGAAGACGTGTGGCTTTCCCTTGCAGAACTCCCGGAGAGTTTCGGTTTTTCCTACGCGCCGCCGGCCGTAGAGCACGACAAGCTGACCGTGGGGTGCATGGTATTGGTCCTGTAAGAATTTCAGTTCCGCTTCTCTGCCAATGAACACGGGGATACCTCCTTATATTACTAAATCGTAATTTACAAAATCTTGATTTAATAATATTATATCCAAGCAGGAGGAAAAAAGCAAGGGCTTTTTGCGGCCTGGAAAATCTTCGTTACCCGTTGACCCCTCCCCCGCAATGTTATACAATAAGACCACATGAAGAATCGAAACAGAGAGGAACATACCATACAATGCTGAATCACGAACAGGAACAGCGTTTTTGCCGGGCTCGCCGGGCGGCCATTGCCCGGGAGTTCGGTCATTTGAATCCGGAGCAGCAGCGGGCGGTGCTGGCCACCGAGGGGCCGCTGCTGCTGCTGGCCGGGGCGGGCAGCGGAAAGACCACCGTGCTCATCCACCGGGTGGCCAACCTGATAAAATACGGCCGGGGGTCGGACAGCGAGGAGGTCCCCGCCTTCGTCACCCCGGAGGACCTGGACTTTTTAGAGCACTACGCCGCCACCGGTCAGGGGGACCGGGACCGGCAGGTCCGTCTGTGCAGTCTGGACCCCGCCGCCCCCTGGACCATCCTGGCCATCACCTTTACCAACAAGGCCGCCGGGGAGCTGAAGGACCGCCTGGCCGCCCTGCTGGGGCCGGAGGCCAACGACGTCTGGGCCAGCACCTTCCACTCCGCCTGTGTCCGGATTCTGCGGCGGGACATCGAGAAGCTGGGCTTTGCCTCCTCCTTCACCATTTACGACACCGACGACGCCCTGCGGGTCATCAAGGACTGCATCAAGGACCTGGAGCTGGACGACAAGCAGTTCCCGCCCCGGACGGTGCTGGGCTATATCTCCCGGGCCAAGGACGCCATGAAGCTGGCGGACGAGTATCTGGCGGAGTGTGAGAAGTCCGGAGACTTCCGCCTGATTCGCATGGCTCGGGTATACGTCCAGTATCAGCGCCGCCTGTGGGAGGCCAACGCCCTGGACTTTGACGACATCATCCTCCACGCCGTCCGCCTGCTCCAGCAGTTCGAGGACGTGCGGACCTTCTACCAGCGGAAATTCCGCTATGTGCTCATTGACGAGTATCAGGACACCAACCACCTGCAATATCTCCTGGCCTCCACCCTGGCGGGGGGGTACGAGAACTTCTGCGTGGTGGGCGACGACGACCAGTCCATCTACCGCTTCCGGGGGGCCACCATCGAGAATATTCTCTCCTTCGAGCAGCAGTACAGGGGCAGCCGGGTCATTCGCCTGGAGGAGAACTACCGCTCCACCCGGCATATCCTGGAGGCATCCAACGCCGTGATCCGCAACAACCAGGGCCGCAAGGGCAAGGAGCTGTGGACCAAGGCCGGGGAGGGGGACAAGCTCACCCTGTTCTCCGCCATGAACGAGAGCGACGAGGCCCAGTATGTGGCCGCCCGCATTTTGGAGGGCTACACCCAGGGCCGCAGGTGGAAGGACCACGCCATTCTCTACCGCATGAACGCCCAGTCCAACCAGATGGAGAACGCCTGCAAGCGCAACGGAATCCCCTACCGGATCATCGGCGGCACCCGGTTTTTTGACCGGGCGGAGGTCAAGGACATGATCGCCTATCTGGCCGTTCTGAACAACCCGGAGGACGACCTGCGCCTGACCCGGATCATCAACAATCCCCCCCGGGGCATCGGCGCCCGGACCATTGAGCTGGCCCAGACCATCGCCCAGCGGGAGGGGGCCTCTCTCTTTGCCGTGGTGGACAACGCGGTGCGCTACCCCGAGCTGGAGCGGGCGGCGGGCAAGCTGGCCCAGTTTGCCAATCTGCTGGCCGAGCTGTCCGGCCTGCTGAACGAGCTGCCCCTGGACCGGTTCTATGAGGAGCTGCTCATCCGCACGGGCTACGCCACCATGCTGGAGACCAAAAACACCGTGGAGGACCGCACCCGCCTGGAAAACGTCCGGGAGCTGATGACCTCCATCCGCGGCTACCTGGAAAACGCCGGGGACGAACCCTCCCTGGCGGGCTTTTTGGATGAGATCGCCCTGTATACCGACCTGGACAGCCACGACCCGGACCAGGACTGCGTGGTGATGATGACCATGCACGCGGCCAAGGGGCTGGAATTCCCCGTGGTCTTCCTGGTGGGGGCCGAGGAGGGGATCTTCCCCGGGATGCGGGCCATCGGCGAGACCGAGGAGATGGAGGAGGAGCGGCGGCTGTGCTATGTGGCCATGACCCGGGCCAAGGAGAAGCTGTATCTCACCTGCGCCAACCAGCGGATGCTGTTCGGCCGGACCAGCGCCAACCGGCCCTCCCGATTCATCGAGGAGATCCCCACCGAGCATTTAGAGCGCACCGGCCGCAGCCGCTGGGGCAGTCAGGAGGAGTCTGTGGGCGGGATTCCCAGCCGCACCTCCGGCTACGAGGGCTACGGTGCGCGGCCCTCCGCCCTGGACCAGCGCCCGGCGGCGGAGGGCCGCCCCGGACCGTCCTACGGCGGCTTCACCCGGGCCATGGCAGGGGCCAGCGCCCGCAGCGCCCGCCGGCCTGCCGCCGCCCCTGCCCCGGCCCACGCCGCCCCGTCGGTGAGCTATCAGAAGGGGGACATGGTCCGGCACAAGGCCTTCGGCCGGGGCATGATCCTCTCCCTGCAAAAAATGGGGGGCGACGCCCTGGTGGAGATCGCCTTCGACGACGTGGGCACCAAGCGGCTGATGCTGAGATCCGCCGCCGCCCACATGGAGAAGGTAACCGAATAAGTGCCCGTAAAGGGCAAAAAACTGGCTGGTCCCGGGTATGGGACCAGCCTTTTTCACATATTTAGCAGCAGCAGCCGTTGGCTTTGACCTCCTGGTAGCTGTTGCCCCGGGGGGGCACGGTGTTGGGCGGGAAAAACTCGTGGACGGGGAACTGGACCTTCTGGAACAGCGCGCAGGGGTCGGGCTGACATTCGCCGCCGCCGCAGGGGCACTCCTTCTCCGGCATACAGTAGTCGTAGACGGGCATGAGCAGCTGGGTGTCCCGCTCCAGGCGGATGAGGGAGAACTGCCCCAGGGTGACGTACATCCGGTGCAGGTCGCCCCCCAGCACCAGCTCCTCCGGGAAGGCGGCGGCCACCGCGCCGGGGATGTCTACCCCGCAGTCGCAGGGGCGGCAGTCACAGGCGTCCACCAGCTTCATGCTGAGGATCAGCGGGTCCACCGACTCCACCACCGCCGTGGGGGTGGTGACAGAGGGCAGGGACTGGGCGTCTGCCCCCACGCCGGAGGAGGAGAAGACCTTGGCGTTCCCCTCGCTGCCGAACAGAATCACCCGCTTGTCAAACACGGCCAGACCGGTGACCTCCACAGGCCGGACCGTCCCCAGGGCGGCGTCGGCGGTGATGCGGTAGAAGTAGCGGACGTCCACCGTGTAAAATCCCCGGTCGAAGCCCACCGGCTCCACGTCAATGTAGGCGTACAGCAGCTCCGCCCCCTTGGCCTTCACCGAGACGGCCCGGTCCAGGGCGTCCTGAGAGCTGCGGGTGGGGTAGACCCGCAGGTCCTCGATACAGTCCTTATCCCGGCAGGAGTCGAAAATCTTTTGGGTGTGAACACAGACCGCCTCCCGAATACTGCGCTCCTCGCAGATGGGGCCGGGCACTACCTTTTCAGGCATGGTGTATCCCTCCTAATTCAAGGCTCAGATCAGACGGCTCCCGCCGCCTGGTGTACTCTGGCTTACAGTCCATCTTATGAAGAAGGAGGGGAAGGGTGCGAAAACGGACCGCCTCGCAAACGAGACGGTCCCGATTCCGGCAGAGGTGCCAGTCGATCCCGCAGGGGCCGGGCTGGGAACATCAATACCGATGCACCCACCCCGTCAAAAACCACACCGGTAGCAGCCACAGGATGAGGTACAGCAGCAGGTTCAGGGGGGACAGGGAGGTGTAGGCATCCACGGAGGTGAGGTAGGAGGCCAGCAGCAGGCCCAGCACGGAACCCACGCAGCAGAGGATGGCACCCAGGCGGGCGGCCCAGCGGAGACGCTTTGCGGCGGTGATGGACTCGGCAAAGGGGAGCAGGCCCTCCCGGCACAGCAGAGCGGTGAGGGTCTCGCCATGGGGCTGGTCGGGGTCAGACAGCTCCCGGCGGCGCTCCACCGGGGGAAAGTCCATCTTGTCCGCCGCCAGCTTGAACCGCTGTTGCAGCATGGCGGGGATGACATTGAAGTCCCGGGTGGCCAGCACCGGACTTAGCTTCTCCCCCAGCAGGGCCTCCAGAGCGGGGAAGACGGTGTCCGGCAGGGAATAATTCAGGGCGAAGATCCCGGCCAGGTCGCCGTTGATGGCGCAGAACACCGCGTTTTTCACGTTCAGTCCGGCGGGCAGGCTGATCTCCATCAGATTCATAAAGGCGGCGGAGCCCACCAGCACCTGGTCGCCCCGGATGGTGGCGGACAGGCCGCCGCCCTCGTAGCAGCACAGGCGCTCGGCGGTCCGCATCAGGCCGCCCAGGGTGCGGAGATAGTCGTGAAACAGCTTGGTCAGGCCGCTGCCCGAGTCCCGGATCAGGGTGGCGGTGTAGGCCACCACCCGCTCCACGGGGTAGCCGTTCAGCACCTTGAAGCCGTTAAGCTCCACATAGCCCGGGGGGAACAGGTCCGTGTCGGTGAGCAGCACCCGGTCGCCCCGGCGGGAGCCGGCCACGCCGGGCCAGCCGGCCAGGGCCGCGCCATCGCCGGACAGCCGCCGGGCCACCTTGTGGAAGGGCCGCCCGTAGACCAGCGCCCCGCCGAAGGCGGAGGTGACGGTGAACAGGGCGGACAGGCACCAGGGCAGCTTCTCCGGCCGGCCGGCGCTGAGGGCGATGAGCAGGGCCAGCAGCACGTCGGCGGTCAGCAGCAGGGGGCACACCCGGCGGAAGATGCGCTGGGCCCCGTCGTCCATCTGAATCTGACTGCCGAAGCCCTGGGCGGTGCCCGTCCACTTGGCGTAGGTGTCCCGGCCGTTCCACCTCCCCTCGTCCAGGGTCACCCGGTAGGGGTGGGAGGAGGCGGCCGCCGTGCGGCAGGACAGGCGGGCGGCGCAGCGCTTGTGGTAGGTGCCGTGGAGCAGCAGAAACAGCCCCGCCAGGGCGGCGGCGGAGTAGGGCAGACGGGTGTTGTCCTCCGGAAGCAGCAGGAGCAGGACCCCGTCTACCAGGGTGCTCAGGGCGGCCAGGGCGGCCAGGGTGTCCATACCCACCCGGCCGTGGAAGGCACGGGAGAGGCCGCCAAGAATGCCGTCGGCGGCCAGCAGCACCCCCAGGCCCATCAGCCCGGCGGAGGCGGCCCGCTGAATCAGCAGCTGGTCCAGGGGAGGCAGCCAGACAAGGCCCAGAGCGGGGACGAGGAGCTGGACCAGGGCGGCCGCAGACAGCAGAAACAGCAGGACCACCCGCAGCCGCATCCCCTTCAGGCCCTTGCCGTAGGTCCGGGCCAGCTCCCGGGGGTCGGTGTCCTCCGGGGGCGGCTCCACCTTGGGGGGGCGGCGGCGGAAGAAGGAGGGGGCCTTGGGCGGCTCCGGCTCCTCCCAGTCCGTGCCGGGAATGAGCTTCTCCAGGCGCTTGACCTCCTCCGGGTCGGTGGCCTCGTCCTCCTCAAACATATGGTCGGCGTAGTGGTCCGCCCGGCGGGTCATTTTTTTCAGGAAGGCGCTGAGCATACTCTCCTCCTCCGGGAAGGGGATTACCCGGCGGGGGCCGTCGGTCTGCTCTGCGTCCTCGTCGTCCTCCGGCGCATCGTCTTCGGACTCGTCCTCCTCAGAGGAGGGGGCCTCCTTCTCGTCGGCTTCGTCGTCGCCCTCCGGCTCCTCCTCATCGGTGGGTTCATCCGGGGCATCGGCTTCCTCCTCGGACGGGGGAGCTTCGTCCCGCTCCACCTGCTTCGGCGGGGGCGGCTGGTTGGGGAAGCTCAGCACCTTGCCCCGGACGGGCATCGCGCCCTTGCCCTTTTCCTTCCCGGAGCCGTATTCCGCCAAAATATCGTCCAGGGAGAAGCTCCCTGCCTTGGCGTCGCCGATGAGGGAGCGGATGTCCACCAGCTCATCGGATTTGGTTGGTTTTTTCTGATCGCTCATGGTTCAGATTCCTCGGTGTGCAATGGGTTCCAGCGGGCGTGGTCACCCGTTGTGGCGCTGACGCACGGCCTCGTAGAGAAGCACGGCGGCAGCGGCGGAGGCGTTCAGCGAATTGATTTTGCCGAACATGGGGATGGAGACGGTGAAATCGCAGGTCTCGGCCACCAGGCGGCTCATGCCCTCGCCCTCGCTGCCAATGACGATGGCGGCGGGACCCTTCAGATCGGCCTGGTAGAGGGAGGTGTTGCCCCCGGCAGCGGTGCCGAAGACCCAGACACCCTCCTCCTTCAGCTCCTTCAGCAGGGCGGTGAGGTTGGGCACCCGGGCCACGGGGACGTGGGCCACCGCCCCGGCGGAGGTCTTTCCCACAATGGCGGTCAGCCCGGCGGAGCGGCGCTTGGGGATAATGACGCCGTGGGCCCCGGCGGCGTCGGCGGTGCGGATGACCGCGCCCAGATTGTGGGGGTCGCTGATCTCGTCGCAGACCACGATGAGAGGCGGCTCGCCCTTCTCCCGGGCGGCGTTGAGAATGTCGTCCACCGTGGCGTAGGCCCGGACGGCGGCCTGGGCGATCACCCCCTGGTGGGAGTGGGTGCGGCTCATATTGTCCAGCTTCCGCCGGTCGGCGTCCACCACCACAATGCCCTTCTCCCGGGCGGTGGAGGCGATGTGCCCCAGGGTGGCGTCGGTATCGCCCTTGGCGATAAAGATTTTATCAATGGTCACGTTGGCCCGCAGGGCCTCGATCACGGCGTTGCGGCCCTCAATGATGCCGTCGTTTTCCGTCTCCACCGGGGCGGAGCGGCGCAGAGGGGTCTCTGATTCATGGTTGGTCCTCCTTCAAAATCAAGCACGGGTCCGGCTCAGACAGCGCCCGAGACGGAGCAAAACAGCGGAATCAGCTTGTCAAAAAAGTAGTAAAACAACTTTTTTGACAAGCTGGGAATATCACGATGAACTCCAGTATAACATAGTTCCATTCCGGGGGGAAGAAAAAAATCGAATTCTGATAGAAAATTAAGAAGCAGAGAGGTGCAGGCAGCGCCGGGAGGGGGTTGGAACAAAAAACGGACCTGCCGAAGCAGGTCCGCTTGGAAATTCGTCATTCAGAGATAGTACAGAGAAAGCTCAGACAATACGGCGGCCGCCCACAAAGCCGGAGGTGTAGTAGGCTTCGCTCATGCTGCTGACGATCACGCCCACCTTCGCGGTGGAGGCGTGAACGAACTGGCCGTTGCCGATGTACAGACCCACATGGGTGGCGCGCTTGGAGGTGTTGCCCTTCTTGAAAATGACCAGATCGCCGGGCTGGAGGTTGCTCATGGAGACGGCGGTGCCGTTGTCCAGCTGGTCAGAGGAGGAGCGGTTCAGGGTGTAGCCGAACTGGCGGTAGACATAGGAGGTGAAGCCGGAGCAGTCAAAGCCGCTGGGGCTGCTGCCGCCGTAGACGTAGCGGGAACCCACAAAGGTCAGCGCGTAGGCGGCGATCTCGCTGCCCTTGCTGGAGGCGGTGGTGGCCTTGGCGGCCTCCGCCGCGGTGATCACGGTGACGTAGTCGGCGCTGATGTAGCCGCTGTCGATCTGATACCAGCCGTCGGCAGTCTTCACGCCCATGACCACGGCACCCGTGCCCAGCTTGCCCACCTTGGAGAAGCTGACACCCGCCCCGGAACGGACGTTCAGGGAGGAGACAGTGACCTTCAGGTAGACGGGTTCGGCCACCACGGGGATGGAGGCGGTGTCGCCGTCGGAAATCATCAGATAATCGCCGGAGACAAAACCGACGGTACCGTCGTGAGAGATCTGATACCAGCCGCTCTCGGTGGTGCCCAGGACCTCGACAGAGGTGCCGTGATCCAGGCTTTTCAGAACGGAGCTGTCGGTGTTGGCGGACTCACGGAGCCGCAGGCTGCTGTCGCCGGAGTTCACGGTGCCGGACACGGCGAAGGCGGGGACGATCAGGGAGCTGACGAGCAGAAAGCTGGCAGTGAGTCGGGCGGCGATTCGATTCCAATGCATGACGATTTCCTCCTATATCTCTGTCGGGCGGTTTCTTGCGACGAATTACTTGTTGGACAGTGCGCGTTCCAGCCAGACAGAGGCCACGTCCATCGCGGCATAGAGGCTGTCTTTTTCACTTTTCTTCACCACGCGGTCCCGGCTCTTCAAATCGGGATCGGTGAGCTGCAGCTGAACGGAGACCTTATCGGCCACGTCCAGCCCATCGACCTTCTTGCTGGACAGGACCTGAAGCATAACAATGTACTTCTCGGCCATGGTCCCGTAATAAATCAAATTGTCTTTCCGACGCAGGGGGTGCCCCTTATAGGAAAGAGGAATCTTTGCAGTGGACATCGGTATTCCTCCTTGGCATTTAACAATGTAACCGAATTGTAACACATTTGTTACCGGTTGTCAAATCATTTTTTTCAAGGGGATTTTGCTGCAAATTTTTTGTTGTCAGATTAAAAATAATAATGATAAAAATAATAAATAGTGCTAAAAATAATTGATGATGCTAAAAAGTTGTGCTATAATGAATTGAGAGCAAAAATATCAGATACAGCCAGTTAGGCATCAAATC
>URTG01000006.1 GCA_900550705.1 uncultured Eubacteriales bacterium
CTCTGCTACGCATCCTTTTCTTCGCAGTGACTGAACTGTATCACAGTTCCAAGGGATTGTCAAGCAAAAACGCAGGAAAGTTTGTCTGGTGTTCCCGCTTACAGCCGGGCCACGCCGGTGTCTCGGGCGGCCTGGGCCACGGCCTTGGCCACGGCGGGGACCACGCGGGGGTCAAAGGGCTTGGGAATGATGTTGTCCTCCGACAGCTCCTCGTCGGTGATGATGGCGGCCAGCGCCTGGGCGGCGGCCATCTTCATCTCCTCATTGATGTCGCTGGCGCGGACGTCCAGGGCACCCCGGAAGATGCCCGGGAAGGCCAGCACGTTGTTGATCTGGTTGGAGTAGTCGCTGCGTCCGGTGGCCACCACCCGGGCACCGCCGGCCTTGGCGTCGTCGGGGAAGATCTCGGGGGTGGGGTTGGCACAGGCGAAGACGATGGCGTCGTGATTCATGGTGCGGACCATCTCCGGCGTGACCAGGTTGGGGGCGGACACGCCGATGAACACGTCGGCGCCCACCATCAGGTCGGCCAGGGTGCCGGTCTTCTTTTCCAGATTGGTGACCTTGGCGATCTCCTGCTGGGCCCAGTTCATCTGCTCGTTGCCGACGTACAGGGGGCCGAACTTGTCGCACAGGGTGATGTGCTGGAACCCGGCCTGAAGCAGCAGCTTGGTGATGGAGATGGCGGCGGAGCCCGCGCCGGAGAAGACGATCTTCACGTCCTCCTTCTTCTTCCCCACCACCCGCAGGGCGTTGGTCAGGCCGGCCAGAACGATGATGGCGGTGCCGTGCTGATCGTCGTGGAAAACGGGGATGTCGCACTTCTCCTTCAGCTTGCGCTCGATCTCGAAGCACCGGGGGGCGGCGATGTCCTCCAGATTGATGCCGCCGAAGGAGCCGGAGATGTTGTATACGGTCTGGACGAACTCGTCCACATCCTTGGTCTTCACGCACAGGGGGAAGGCGTCCACGTCGGCAAAGGTCTTGAACAGCACACACTTGCCCTCCATGACGGGCATACCGGCCTCGGGGCCGATGTCGCCCAGGCCCAGCACGGCGGAGCCGTCGGTAATGACGGCGCAGAGGTTGTGCCGCCGGGTGAGCTCATAGCTCTTGCTGATGTCCTTCTGAATTTCCAGACAGGGCTGGGCCACGCCGGGGGTGTAGGCCAGGGACAGGGAATCCTTGTCATTGGCGGGGACGGTGGCCACCACCTCGATCTTGCCCTTCCACTCCCCGTGGAGCCGGAGGCTTTCCTTCATGTAATCCATCACTTTGTCCTCTCTTTCTGTGGTATTTTGAATGACAGCTTGTATGATAACGCCGGAGCGTAGGTTCAGCAGCTTATTTTTTGGCGTGGGCGGCGTCCCGCCGGGCCAGATAGCGCTCTGCCTGGGTCAGCAGCTCCTCGGCGCTGTCCCGCAGGGTGTCGGTGATGGAGGCGCCGCCCATCAGCCGGGCCAGCTCCTCCTTCCGCCGGGGGCGGTCCAGCCGCTCCACCCGGGTGTAGGTCCGGCCGTTCCGCTCGCCCTTCTCCACGGAGAAGTGGGTGTCCGCCATGGCGGCGATCTGGGGCAGATGGGTGACGCACAGCACCTGCTTGCAGCGGGCTACGTCCGCCATCTTCTGGGCCACCTTCTGGGCCGCCCGGCCGGAGACACCGGTGTCTACCTCGTCAAAGACCAGGCTGCCGATGCCGTCGTCCTCCGCCAGCACGTTTTTCAGGGCCAGCATGATACGGGCCAGCTCGCCGCCGGAGGCCACCTTCTGGATGGGCCGCAGGGCCTCACCCACGTTGGCCGACATGAGGAACTGTACCTGCTCCATGCCGTTTTCGTCCATGCCGTCCTTGCCGCCGCTGGGCAGAAATTCCGTCTGAAAGCGGACCTTGGGCATATCCAGCTGGCGGAGCTCCTCCTCCACCCGCTGCTGAAGGGCCTGGGCCGCCTGGGTCCGGGCCTGGGTAAGAAGCTTGCCCCGGCGGACGGCCTCCGCCCTGGCCTGGGCCAGCTCCTGGGTCAGACGGGCGATGGTGTCATCGGCAAATTCGATCTGATCCAGCTCCTGGCGGCAGCGGTCCAGGTAGTCCAGCATATCCTCCACCGTGGCCCCGTACTTCCGCTTCAGCCGGTAGAGCACGTCCAGCCGGCTCTCCAGCTGGTCCAGCTCCTCCGGGGAGAAGTCGAAGTCGTGATACAGGTCGTGCAGCACCTCCGCCGCGTCGTCCGCCGCGCAGCGCAGAGCGGTGAGCTTTTCGAACAGCTCGCTGAACTGGGGGGCCGCCCCGGCCACGCCCCGGAGGGCACCCTCGGCATCGGAGATCAGGTCGCAGGCCCCCTGGCTGTCCTCGCTGCCCGACAGGGCGTATTCCGCCGACTGCACCGCGTCGATGAGCTTGCCCGCGTTGCGGAGCAGGGCCCGGCGCTCGCTGAGCTCCTCCTCCTCGCCGGGGCGCAGCTCCGCCCGTTCCAGCTCGCGAATCTGAAAATTCAGGGTATCCACCCGGCGGGAGCGCTCCGCATCGTCCATCTCCAGGGCGGCGATCTGCCTTCGCAGACCGGTGACCGTCTCATAGGCGGCGCGGTAGTCCGCCAGGGCCGGGGCCGTCCGGCCGAAGCTGTCCAGATAGCCCAGGTGACAGGCGGGGTCCAGAAGCTGCTGGCCGTCGTGCTGGCCGTGGATGTCTAAAAGCTGACGGCCCAGCTCCCGCAGCTGGGCCACCGTCATGATCCGGCCGTTGACCCGGCAGACGTTCCGCCCGTCGGCCTGGACCTCCCGCTGAAGAAGCAGCTCCTCCCCCTCGGGCACGCCGTTTTCCGGGAGCCAGGGAATGGGGGCCAGCTGGGTGAACACGGCGGTGACCCGGGCGGACCTGGCCCCGGTGCGGATCAGCTCCCGGCTGGTCCGTTGGCCCAGCACGGTGCTGATGGCGTCAATAACGATGGATTTGCCCGCGCCGGTCTCGCCGGTGAGGACGTTGAAGCCCGGGTCGAACTGGATGTCCGCCGATTCAATAATGGCAATATTTTCAATATGAAGCAGGGAAAGCATATGGTGTTCTCCTTCTGAACCGGGGTCAGCTGAGCAGCTTGTGGACCTCGCTGCTGAATTGTTGGGCGGTGGTGTTGTCCCGCATGATCAGGATGCCGGTGTCATCCCCCGCCAGACTGCCCACCATGCCGATGATCTCCATGCTGTCCAGGGCGGAGCAGGCGGCAGAGGCCAGGCCGGGCATGGTCTTCACCACCACCAGATTCTGGGCCACATCCACCGAGAGCACGCCCTCCTTGAAGATGTTCCGCAGCCGCACGTCAGAGGCGGTGGGAGGTTTCCGGTCAGACACCGCGTAGCGGTAGCCCCCCGCCCCGGTGAGCTCCTTCACCAGACGCAGCTCCTTGATGTCCCGGGAGATGGTGGCCTGGGTGGCGGTGAAGCCCCGGGCGCGGAGTGCCGCCAGCAGCTGCTCCTGGGTCTCCACATCCATCGTCTGGATGACGTTCAGAATTTCCGCTTGCCGCGCGTTTTTCATGGCAGAGGACCTCCCAACTTTTGATTGACCACGCGATAAAAGCTGCGGTCCGCCAGCTGGACCAGACGGGTCCGGTGCTCCGAGCGGCGGATCTCCACCCGGTCGCCCCCCGCCAGACGGACGGCCTTGCCCCCGTCCACCGACAGGAACAGATACTTCCGGCTGGCCTTGGGCAGCCGCACGGTGACCTGCCGCTCCGAGGCCAGGACCATGGCCCGGGCGGTGAGCTGGTGGGCGCAGACCGGGGTGACGATGAGACACTGGGAGGTGGGCTCCACAATGGGTCCCCCTGCCGACATGGAGTAGGCCGTGGACCCGGTGGGGGTGCTGACGATCACGCCGTCTCCCACCAGGGCGGTAATGGGCACCAGGTCGGCCAGGACCTCCACCTCCGCCACCCGGGCCATGGAGCCCTTGGAGATCACCGCGTCGTTCAGGGCAAGGTCCTCGCTGATGACCCGGACGCCCCGCAGGACCCGGACATCCAGCATCATGCGCTCCTCCGTCTTGAACTTGCCCCGGGCCAGCTGGGAGAGGAGGGACAGCTCCCCCCGTTCCAGCTCCGCCATAAAGCCCACGCTGCCCATATTCACCCCCAGGATGGGGATGTTGTGCAGGGTGGCGTCCCGGGCGGCGTGGAGGATGGTGCCGTCACCGCCGAAGCAGATGAGCAGGTCCGCCCGGGGCAGCTCCTCCTCCAGCCGGGAGAGGGTGCAGCGATTGGGCAGCTCTACCCGGTCCCCCTTCTTCGGTGTAAAGGGAAGACACAGTACAGTAGAGGCGCCGGCGCGCTCCAGAATCTTCCGGGCCTCTAAGGCGGCCCGCAGGCCCCGGTCGCGATAGGGGTTCGAGCTGAGAATGATCCTCATTCGGCCCCGTCCTTCCATACCGCGTGGGAGCGCTCCACCAACACCTTCAGATCGCCCTGGTAGGTGTCGGTCCCGCCGGCCTCCAGATAGCCCAGATACTCAATGTTGCCCTCCGGGCCCTTGATTGGTGAAAAGGTAATATCCTTTACAGCGAAGTCCGACTCGGCCGCATGGAGCAAAAAGTGCTCCAGCACCTCCAGGTGTACGGCCGGGTCCCGGACCACGCCCTTTTTGCCCACCTTATCCTTCCCCGCCTCGAACTGGGGCTTGACCAGACACACCGCCTGTCCCCCGGCGCGGATCAGCGGCCGCACGGCGGGCAGGATCAGGTGCAGGGAGATGAAGGAGACATCCACCGAGAAAAAGTCCAGCTCCTGGGGGATCTGCTCCTTGGTCAGATAGCGGGCGTTGGTCCGCTCCATGCAGACCACCTGGGGGTGGGTCCGCAGCCGCCAGTCCAGCTGATTGTAGCCCGCATCCACGGCGTAGACCTTGGCGGCCCCGTTTTGCAGCATACAGTCGGTAAAGCCGCCGGTGGAGGCCCCGATGTCGGCACAGACGGCCCCCTCCAGATGGATGGGCCAGCACTGCATGGCCTTTTCCAGCTTCAGGCCGCCCCGGCTGACGTAGCGGAGGGACTTCCCCCGGACCTCGATCTTGGCGTCCTCCGCCACCGGGGCCCCGGCCTTGTCCACCTTCTGCCCGTTGACATAGACCTCTCCGGCCATGATGATGGCCTGGGCCTTCTGGCGGCTCTCCGCCAGACCCAGCTCAGTCACGGCCACGTCCAAACGTTTTTTAGCCACGGTTCATCACCTCCAACACGTTCTTTACGATTCCATCCCGGTCCAGCTGCAGGTCCCGCTTCAGCAGCGGCAGAGCGCCGTGGGACACATAGGAGTCCCCGCAGTTGAGCAGCACCGTCTTCGCCGGGCAGCCCGCCTGCTCCAGATGGGCGGCCAGCCGCTGGCCCACGCTGCCGCTGGCCACACAGTCCTCCGCCACGATCAGGGCCCCGGTCTTGCGGACCGAGTGCTCTACAAGCTCGGGTGACAGCGGTGTAATGGTATTTAACTTTACAATATCCGCGTAGATTCCCCGCTGCTCCAGCACGTCTGCCGCAGCGAGAATGTCGTTGATCTCCATGCCGTAGCCCACCAGGGTGACGTCGCTGCCCCGGCGGAGCAGCGTGGCGGGCTCGCCGCCGGTGCACAGGCGGAACTCTCCCTGGCCGCCCCGGGGGTAGCGGATGGCCACGGGGCCGTCCAGGTGCAGCACGGCCCGCTCCAGCATCTCCTCCAGCTCCGGAAAGCTGGCGGGGGCCAGCACCGTCATGCCGGGCACACTGTCCAGGTAGCCCACGTCGAAGACGCCGTGGTGGGTCTCGCCGTCCTCCCCCACCAGTCCGGCCCGGTCCACGCCCAGGACCACATGGAGCCGGTCGATGCCCACGTCGTGGAGCAGCATATCATAGGCCCGCTGCAAAAATGTGGAGTAGACGCAGAACACCGGCAGCGCCCCCTGCTTGGCCATGCCGGCGGCCATAGCTACCGCGCATTCCTCTGCAATGCCCACGTCGAAGCAACGCTCCGGGAAGGCGGCGGAGAAATGCTCCAGCCCCGTCCCGTTCATCATCGCCGCCGTGATGGCGCAGATGCGGGGGTCCTGCCCGCCCAGCTGCGTGAGCTTCTTGCCGAAGACGGCGGAGAAATTTTCTCCGGACCTCTTCTTTGCCGCGCCGGTCTCCGGGTCGAAGGGGGATACGCCGTGAAAGGCGTCGGGGTTCTGCTCCGCCGGGGCATAGCCCTTGCCCTTGGTGGTTTTGATGTGGAGCAGCACCGGCTCGTTCAGGTCCTTCGCATAGCGGAGCAAATTGGTCAGCCGGGGCAGGTCGTGGCCGTCGATGGGGCCCAGGTAGTTGAAGCCCATGTCCTCAAACATGGTGGTGGGCAGAAGGCTCTGCTTGAGCCACTGCTTCATCCGGTGGGTGACCCGGTAGACCCGGCGGCCCAGCTTGGTGGCCCGCATGATCCGGCGATAGTTCTTCTTAAAGGTCAGATACTGGGGCTTGAGCCGTTGGCGGGACAGGTGCTCCGCCACCGCGCCCACATTGGGGGTGATGGACATTCCGTTGTCGTTGAGAATGACCAGCAGCTGCTGCTTGCTCCCTCCGGCGCTGGACAGGCCCTCATAGGCCAGCCCGCCGGTGAGTGCGCCGTCGCCGATCACCGCCAGGACCTTGTAGTCCTCCCCCAGGACGGTGCGGGCCTGGGCCATACCCAGGGCCACCGCCACGGAGTTGGAGGCATGGCCGGCGATGAAGGCGTCGTGCACGCTCTCCGCCGGCTTGGGGAAGCCGGCGATGCCGCCGTATTGCCGCAGGGTGTCCATGGCCTCCCGGCGGCCGGTGAGCATTTTGTGGGCGTAGCACTGGTGCCCCACGTCGAACACCAGCCGATCACGGCTGGTGTCAAACACCCGATGGATGGCCACGGTCAGCTCCACCGCCCCCAGGTTCGAGGCCAGATGTCCGCCGGTTTTGGAGACGCTCTGGACCAGCTCCTTCCGCAGCTGGCCGCACAGCAGCTCCCCCTCCCGGTCGGTGAGGTCCGCCAGCAGCGGGCCGTGATTGTGTTGTTCTTCCTGCTTACTCAAGCCGACACGCCCTCTCTGTCTCTGCGTTTGCGTTTACCGTGGGAGCCACGCCAGCGCCCCGATGCCGCTGCCCAGCAGCGCGCCCATCAGGACCTGAAGGGGCGTGTGTCCCAGCAGCTCCTTCAATGCCTTCTCCGCCACGTCCGGAGTGAACTGGTCCAGATAGTGCAGCAGATGGTTCAGCACCTTGGCCTGCTCCCCCGCCGCCCGGCGGACATTGCAGGCATCGTACATCACGATCGCCGCCAGACAGGCCCCAAGGGCGAACAGCGGACTGCGCCAGCCGTACAGCCCGCCCAGGGAGACGGCCAGAGCGCAGACAAAGGCGGAGTGGGAGCTTGGCATTCCGCCGCTCCCGGTGAAGGTCCTCCAGTCGAACCGATGGTGCAGCGCCGTCTGGATCAGGCCCTTGAGCACCTGGGCGGTGAACCACCCGGTGATGGCCATGTCCAGCGGCAGATTTCCGGTTAAAAATCCCTGATAAAGCTCCATGCTCACGCTCCGTTACTTGGTGCGTTCCACCATCTGCCGCGCCAGCCAGATGTGAAACTCCGGGTGCTCAAACTCCGCCAGCGCGGCCACGGCCTGGTCGGTGAGGGTGTGGACCAGCTGGTCGCAGCGCTCCAGGCCCAGGGCGGTGACGAAGGTGCTCTTTTCGTTGGCCTGGTCGGAGCCGATCTCCTTGCCCAGCTCCGCCTGGGAGCCGATCACGTCCAGGATGTCGTCCCGGATCTGAAAAGCCCGGCCCAGGGGCTGGGCGTATCGGAGCACGGCGGCCCGCTGGGCGGCGGTGCCTCCGGCGGCGATGCAGCCCAGCTCCACGGCGGCGGAGATCAGCGCCCCGGTTTTCAGGCTTTGCAGCTGCTCCAGGGTGGAGACGTCCAGCGTCCGCCCCTCCCCTGCCAGGTCCAGCGCCTGACCGCCCACCATGCCCTTGGGTCCGGCGGCCCGGGCCAGACAGGCCACCCCGTCCACCACCTGGGCAGCGGACAGCGGGGCCCTGGCCAGTTGGGAGAAGGCGGCGGTGAGCAGACCATCTCCCGCCAGAATGGCTGTGGCCTCGCCGTAGACCCGGTGGTTGGTGGGGCGGCCCCGGCGCAGGTCGTCGTTGTCCATGGCGGGCAGGTCGTCGTGGATGAGGGAATAGGTGTGGACCATCTCCAGCCCACAGGCGAAGGGCATGGCCGCCTCCGGGTCGCCGCCGCACAGCCGGCAGGTCTCCAGCACCAGGACCGGGCGGATGCGCTTTCCCCCGGCCAGCAGAGAGTAGTCCATCGCCTCGTCCAGGTCGGCATAGTGGGGTTCCTCCTGAAACACGCGGTGCAGGGCCTGTTCCACGGCGGCCTGGTCCGCCCTGAGTTGTTCACGAAATGGGGTGTCTTCCATCGTTGCGCTCCTTCTCTCCGCACCTGCGGGGTGATAATACGAGCTTAGAATTCCGGCCCGGCGGGGACGAAGGGCTGCTCCTGGGGCTGGCCGTCCTCCCCCGCTGTCAGCAGGGTGACCTTCTGCTCGGCGCTGTCCAGCTGCTTGGTGCACTCCCGGAGGAGCTTGGCCCCCTCCTCAAACAGCTCCATCGCCTGCTCCAGCGGGGCATCGCCCCGTTCCAGCAGACCGACGATCTCCTCCAGACGGGTCATTGCCTGTTCAAAGTCAAGCTTCTTCCTTGTCACCATTTGGCTGCTCCTTTCTCGCGGCGCTCCGCTTGGCGCGGAGGCGTGTGACCTGCTCCACCCGGCAGTCCAGCTGCCCGTCGGTCAGACGGAGGCGCAGCCCGTCTCCGGGCCGGACCTGTTTGACCTGGGTGAGCACCTGGCCGTCCTCGGTCCGGGCGATGGCATAGCCCCGGCCCAGGACCTTCAGCGGACTCATAGCGTCCAGGGCCGCGGCGGCCCGGGCCAACCGCTCCCGGTCGTTGGACAGGGTTTTGGCGGCCCCGTGGACCAGGCGCTGGCTCTGGTAGTCCAGCAGCAGACGCTTCTCTTTGAAATAAGCCCCCGGCTCAGCGAGCATCCGACTGGCCGCCAGCCGGTTCAAGGACTGGCGCAGCCGCTTCAGGCGCTGCTCCATGCTCCCCTCCAGCCGGGCCTTGCAGGCCAGTAGACCGGAGTAGACCTCGTTCCGGTCGGGCACCGCCAGCTCCGCCCCGTTGGACGGGGTGGCGGCCCGGCAGTCGGCCACATAGTCGGCGATGGTGATGTCCGGCTCGTGGCCCACGGCGGAGATTACGGGGATGTCCGAGTCGAAAATGGCCCGGGCCACGACCTCCTCGTTAAAGGCCCACAGGTCCTCCATGGAGCCGCCGCCCCGGCCGGTGATGATGAGGTCGGCCACCTGCTTCCAGTTGGCCCAGCGGATGGCCGCGGCGATCTCCTGGGCGGCCCCCTCCCCCTGGACCCGGACGGGCAGCACCCGCACCCGGGCCATGGGCCAGCGGGCCCCTAAGATCCGCAGCATATCCCGCACCGCCGCCCCGGCGGGGGACGTGACAAGGGCGATGGTATGGGGATAGGCGGGCAGCGGCTGCTTGGCCGTCCGGTCGAACAGACCCTCCCGGGCCAGCTGCTCCTTCCGCTGCTCAAAGGCGACGTACAGGTCGCCCACCCCATCCGGGGTCAGGCGGTCGCAGTAGAGCTGATACTGCCCGTCCCGGGGAAAGGCGCTCACCCGCCCGGCGGCGATGACCTGCATCCCGTTTTCCGGACGGAAGCGCAGAGACGCGGCGGAGCCACGGAACATGACGCAGCGCAGGGCGCCCTCCCCGTCCTTCAGGGTGAAATAGTGGTGGCCGGAGGGGTACATCTTATAATTCGAGATCTCCCCCCGCACCAGCAGGGCGGACAGTACCCGGTCCCGGTCCATAAATTGCTTGATATACTGCCCCACCTGAGTGGGGGTCAGCACAGAGGGTTCCGGTCTCACGATTGGCTCTCCTTCCACTTGCGCCAGGTCAGGATGGCGGTGCCCATGGCGTTGTCGGTGGAAAATTTCGGCTGGGCGAAGATGGCCTGACAGCGCTGAGTCATGACCTCCCGCAGACGGCGGTTCGAGGCCACGCCGCCGGAGCACAGCACGGGCAGCCCGGGCCAGCGGCGCTGGGCCTCCTCCGTGGTGCGGCAGACGATGTCGGTCACCGTGTCCAGGGTGAAGCGGGCGATGTCCGCCGGGGTCTCCCCCTGCTGGGCCAGCTGCTTTACTTTGTTTTCCATGCCGGACAGGGAGAAGGTCAGCTCGTTCTGCTTCACCCGGAAGCGGAGGCTTTTCTCTCCCTGACCGTATAGAGCGTCCAGCGCCTTGCCCGCCGGGAATTGCAGTCCCAGCAGAACGCCGGTGCGGTCGATGAGCTGCCCGGCGGAGATGTCGCTGGTGCCGCCGATAATATCCGCCCGGACGGAGCAGCCCATAGGCTCTGCCCGCAGCAGCTCAGTCGTGCCGCCGGACAGGTGCCAGGCCAGGAAGGGCCGGTCCAGCAGGTCCAGCCGCCCGGCGGACCAGGCGGCGGCGGCCAGGTGCCCCTGCTGGTGGGAGTGGGCGAAAAAGGGAACGCCCAGCGTGTCTGCCAGCCCCTGGGCCTGGGACATTCCCGCCAGAAAGCAGGGCATATAGGAGCCCTCCACCTCCCGGGGCCGGGTGCTGGCCCCCACGGCTTGCAGAGCAGTCAGCGCCCCCTGCTCCGCCAGACGGCGGAACAGCTCCGGCAGGTGCTTCACGTGCTGAAACAGCGCGTCGCTCTGCCGCAGTCCCAGCTCGCCGGGGCGCACATCCAGCAGGCGGGTCTCGCTGAAGCCGGTCTCCCCGTCGAACACGGCGGCGGAGGTGGTGTAGTTGCTGGTATCCAGCCCGAGGACCGCCATGGTTATTCCTCCGTGACTGCGGCGTCCTTGTTCTCGGGGAACTCCGCCCGGACGAAGGAACCGAGGATGCCGTTCACAAAGGAGACGACCTCCTGGGGCTCGTAGCTCTTGGCGATTTCCACGGCCTCGTTGATGGCGGCGGCGTTGGGAATATCCGGCATATACAGGACCTCATACATGGCGGTCTGCAGGATGGCGGCGGCCATGCGGGGAATACGGGCGAAGGTCCAGCCCTTGGCGTACCGGCCGATATAGACGTCCAGCTCCGGGCCGTGCTCATAAACGCCCAGCACCAGCTCCCGGATATAATTGCGCTGCTTCTCGTTGGGGAACTGGCTGTACAGGGGGTTCTCCTCCGCCAGCTCCTTAAAGCGCTCCTGGGTCAGCTGGCTGTCCAGCAGCTCCTCAGCCTTGCTGTTGCCGAAGCCCAGGGAAAAAATCAGTTGCACCGCGATTTCGCGGGCGTTGCTTCTTGTCATAATCATATCCTCCCATACAGGCCGGGGCCGCGCAGCGCACTGCGGCAGGGTTCGGCCGGAATGTGTCCAATTTAACGAATATTATTATATACATGAATATGCAAAAAAGAAACCCCCATTTTACACAAATTCAAAATTCCGCCGTTTTCGCCGCCCTTGCGCCCCGCGCAGAGGGGCCGTCCCCCTCCCCCGGGGCACAAAAAAACGCAGCCGTCCGGAGACAGCTGCGTTTCGGGGAAATCCTTATTTATAGAACTTGTGTCCGCCCAGAACGGCCACGCACTGCTTGTGCTGAGAGGCCCAGCTCTTGGCTGCGGAATCGAAGTGGGTGGCGCCCTCGGTCTCTGCCACCACGCCGCCGTCCAGGACCAGCTTGGCAGCGATGACGCTGGAGGCGTTGGGGGTGCGGTTTTTCAGTGCGCCGCCCTTGTAGGTGGTGAACTGATTCTTCTGGGCCAGAACACCCTGCACCGTGTTGGGATAGGCGGAGCTGGCCACCCGGTTCATCACCACGTTGCCCACGGCCATCTTGCCCGCTAAGGGCTGATTGCCGCTCTCGGCGTAAATCACCCGGGACAGCCAGAACAGATCGTCCTGGTTATAGTAGGAATCGCCGGACTGGATGGCCCCGCTGCCGCTGGTGAGGGAGACCACCCCGGTGGCGCTGTTCCAGCTCATGTGGGCATCGAAGGCCTCGGCCACCGCCCACAGGGGAACGACCACCCGGCCGTTGATGAGCTGAACGCCGTCCGCCAGGTAGAGATACCGGCCGTTGGCCTCCAGATACAGCTGGCCCACCTGGGCCGTCAGGCTCAGCTTGGCGGTGGTGATCTTCACCACGCCGGAAGATGCGTCCCAGCTCACCTGTGCGCTGGAGTCCAGCGCCTTGGCCGTCGGGCCCAGGGCCACGTAGGTGACCCCGTTCTCCTGGGTCCGTCCCAGGTCCTGAGAGGCGTATTCTCCGTTGATCGTAAAGCGGCTGTCAGTCGTCTCGGCCAGCTGCAGAAGGCTGGTGCCCTCCGCCGCGGGGACGGCCGCGCTCTCTACCTCGTCAAGAGACCGTACACTGGTCTCAGGCGCGGACGCGTTCTGCACCGCGCTCTCCTCCTTTGCCGCAGAGGCCTCTGATTGCTCAGGAGCCACGCCGGCACCCATTAGGAGGAGTAAGGCAAAACCGCACAGCGACATGGAAAACAGCTTGCGTGTCATTGTCTACACTCCTATGGAAACAAATTTTGTCACAGAGATGACAAGCAAAAGCAATGGGTTGTTACTTTTGTTACCATATTGTAACCAATCGAGGCCCCCGATTCAAGGGCAAAAGTGCCCAGACTTGACCGGTGATTCTTGTGCATTTTATCTGTATCTCATAAGAATATTAAGAGAGTTTACACTTTTCCCTTGAAATTGTGCCCCTTCTCCCCGGTTTGACAGGGTTTTTCGCACCGGAAAAAGCACCAAACAAAAAACGCCTCTGAACGGTCGAAATACCGTTCAAAGGCATTGTGGTGCAAGAAGCAATGGACCGGCCTCAGATCCCCCGGTTCAGGGTCTTCCGCAGCCGAATCTTTCCGGCCAGGGCCTGGTCGATCATAGACAGGAATTTTTCCTTGTCCTCCGGCAGACTGCCCTTCAGGGGCAGGTAGTTGGAGGCGTGGTTGCTGGTGAAGTGCAGGGGGTCCACGTCCAGGTGCTCGATGAGCATCCGGCACTCCTCCAGCACCTGGTCCGGGGTGCAGACCTTGAAGCGGCCGGCCAGCACCTCCTCCCCCAGCGGGGTGCCCTTGGCGGGGGCAAAGGTCATGGCGGACAGGTGCCGGGGCTTCATGGCGTTGATCATTTTGGCGGTGGAGAGGATGTGCTCCTCCCAGTCGCCGTCCTGCCCGGTGATGCCCAGAATGACGGTGACCCACAGGTCGATGCCCGCCGCGACCAGATTCTGCCCCGCCTGGAGCATCTGCTGGGCGGTGCAGCCCTTGTGGATGAAGTCCAGCGCCGCCTGGCTGCCGCTCTCCACCCCCAGATAGGCCCGGGACAGCCCGGCCTCGTGGAGCTGCCGCAGCTCCTCCGGCGTTTTGCTCAGGGTGCTCTTGGGGCCGGCGTAGAGGGTGACCTTCTCCAGATGGGGGAAGCTCTCATAGAGCTTGTGCAGGATCTGGAGCAGCTCCTCCGTCTTCATAATGATGGCATCGCCGTCCATCAGAAAGACCCGCTGGAGTCCCGGCCCGTAGTAGCTCCGGGCCATGTCGATGTCCTCTAGGATCTCTGCCACCGGGCGGATACGGAACTTCTTTTCCTTGTACATTCCGCAGAAGGTACATTGATTGTGGGAGCAGCCGATGGTGCATTGAAGCAGATAGCTTTTCCATTCGCCCGGCGGGCGGTACAGCAGGTCGCTGTCATAGCGCATAGTGGTTCATCCTTTCCTGAAAGTATGGGGCGGGGTCACACCTGGACGGGTGCGCCCTCCCGGAACACCTTGCGGATATTTTTCTCCGCCTTGCTCCGGGGCAGCATCACCTCATGGCCGCAGCCCTGGCAGCGCATTTTAAAATCCATCCCCACCCGCAGCACCAGCCATTCCTGACTGCCGCAGGGGTGGGCTTTTTTCATTTTCAGTACGTCGTTCACATGGATATCCATGGGGGCCTCCTTACACATACGGATATGCTTGCTTGATTTTATTATGGCCGGTTTTTGGGAAATTGTCAACGTCCCGATGGAAGCGAGGCGGGGGAAAACGCCCGCTGTCCCCTGATGCGGCTTGTAACAGGAAAGAAAGTATGGTAGGATATCATCAACGTATTTGAATCTGGATCGACCGCAGCCGTCCCTGCCGGCGGAGAGACGAAACAAAACGGTACATAGAAGGAGCTGACGATGCTGATGTTTGGCCTGTTTGAAATGATTTTCCCCGTTGTATTCCTCACTGTGTTTGCGATGGTCCTGTTCACGTTTATCAGGGGAATTGCCGAATGGAACAAAAATAACCACTCGCCCCGTCTGACTGTGCCAGCAAAGGTGACCGGAAAGCGCCAGAACACGACGCATCACAGGCATCCAAATGCCGGTGATGTCTCAGGTGCCCATGGATACCACACAACGTCCAACACCGCATACTACGTCACCTTTCAGGTGGACAGCGGCGACAGGTTGGAACTGTCGGTGCCCGGAGCGGAGTATGGGATGCTGGCGGAGGGCGACGTGGGCAGCCTGACGTTCCAGGGGACCCGATACCTGGCATTTCAGCGGGAGGTATGATGCCAAAGCGAGCCGCCCGCCGCAGATGAAACCGGAGCATAAAAAGAAACTGCCCGACCAGACGGCCGGGCAGTTCTTTTACATCAGAGATCGGATCACTTATGCTCAGCCCTTGACGATGGCAGCGGTGTCCATGGCGATCATCAGCTCCTCATTGGTGGGGATGACCAGCACGCGGACCTTGGCGTCGTCGGTGGAGACGTCGATCTCCTTGCCGCGGACCTTGTCCTTCTCGGGGTCGATCTTGATGCCCAGGAACTCCAGCCCGGCACAGGCGTACTCACGGGTCTCGGGGCCGTTCTCGCCCACGCCGGCGGTGAAGATCACGGCGTCCACTCCGCCCATGGCGGCGGCATAGGCGCCGATGAGCTTCTTCACGTTGTAGTCGAAGACGCGCAGGGCCAGCTCGGCGCGCTTGTCGCCGTTGGCCTCGGCGCTCTCCAGGTCGCGGAAGTCGGAGGACAGGCCGGACAGGCCCTCCACGCCGGACTTCTTGTTCAGCACGGTCAGCATCTCCTTGATGTCCATGCCGTGCTTGTTCATCAGATACTCCAGAATGCCGGCATCCACATCGCCGGAGCGGGTGCCCATGGGCAGACCGGCCAGGGGGGTGAAGCCCATGGAGGTGTCCACGCTCTTGCCGCCGTCGATGGCGGTGACAGAGGAGCCGTTGCCCAGGTGGCAGGAGATCAGCTTCAGCTGCTCCAGGGGCTTGCCCAGCATAGCGGCGGCGCGGCCAGCCACATACTTGTGGGAGGTGCCGTGGAAGCCGTAGCGGCGGACCTTATCCTCGGTGTAGTAGTTGTAAGGCAGGGCATAGGTATAGGCCACAGGGGGCATGGTCTGGTGGAAAGCGGTGTCGAACACGGCGACCATAGGGGTGTTGGGCATCAGCTTTTGGCAGGCCCGGATACCGATGATGTTGGCGGGGTTGTGCAGAGGAGCCAGGGGGTTGCACTCCTCGATGGCGGCCATGACCTCGTCGGTGATGAGGACAGACTGGGCGAACTTCTCGCCGCCGTGCACCACCCGGTGACCCACGGCGTCGATCTCCTTCATGGAGCCGATCACGCCGAGCTTCGGATCGACCAGGGCGTCCAGAACGGTCTGAATGGCCTCAGAATGGGTGGGCATCGCCACGTCGGCGGCCTTGATGGGGTCCTTGCCCGCGGGCTTATAAGTAAACTTTCCGTCAATACCGATGCGCTCGCACAGGCCCTTGGCCAGCACCTGCTGGGTCTCGGGGTTGAGCAGCTGATACTTCAGAGAAGAACTGCCGGCATTGATCACCAGAATATTCATTGGATTCGCACTCCTTCAATTTCATGTGAGATTTGCAAGGTTTTTTGTTGCCTTGTTCCCGGGAATGAAATACAATAGTAAAGTACATTCCCTACTGCGCTTTTATTCTAGCTCTTTTTTCCGGAAAGGACAACCGCTTTTTTCAAAAAGCGCAAAATTTTCTCCTTGGAGGTCCATATATGCACACTATCGGGATCGTCGCCGAGTATAATCCCTTCCATTCCGGCCACGCCTACCAGCTCCGGCAGTCCAAACAGCTGCTGGGTGGAGACGGGGCGGTGGTGGCCGTGATGAGCGGAAACTGGGTCCAGCAGGCCGATTGTGCCATCGCCGACAAGTGGATACGGGCCAGGCTGGCCCTGCTGGGGGGCGTGGACCTGGTGCTGGAGCTGCCCACGGTCTGGGCCGCGGCTTCGGCAGAGACCTTCGCCTTCGGCGCGGTCTCCCTTCTGGATTCCGCCGGCGTGGTGGAGCACCTCTCCTTCGGCAGCGAGCTGGGGCAGGTGGCCCCCCTCCGACAGGTGGCGGAGGCGCTG
Source organism: uncultured Eubacteriales bacterium (assembly GCA_900550705.1). GTDB lineage: Bacteria > Bacillota > Clostridia > Oscillospirales > Oscillospiraceae > Lawsonibacter. Next base: position 16,486 of record URTG01000006.1, read on the forward strand.
GAGGCGCCGGACATTTCGCAGGTCCTCTCCCCGTTTCTGCGCCGGGGTCTCCCCTTCGCCGCCGCCCGACAGGCGGCCCTGGAGGAAACGCTCGGTCCTGCCGCAGCGGCCCTCTCCGCCCCGAACAACACATTAGGAATCGAATATCTCCGCGCCCTCTCCCGCCTGCACAGCACGATCCAGCCCCTCACCGTCCGCCGGGCGGGGGCGGCCCACAACAGTCTGGCCGAGGAGACGGAGCACCGGTCCGCGACGCAAATTCGCCGCAGCCTCCGGGCGGGCGAGGGGCAGAGGGCGGCGGCCTATCTCCATCCGGACGCCCCGGCGCTGCTTTTAGAGGCGGGGCTGCCCTCTCTCGACCTGGTCTCCCGGGCTGTGCTGGCCCGGCTGCGGACCATGACCGCCCGGGACTGGGCCGCGCTTCCCGACTCCGGGGCCGCCGAGGGCCTTCCCCAGAGGTTGGAGCGGGCGGGCCGGGAATGCAGCTCGCCGGAGGACTTCCTGACCCGGTGCAAGACCAAACGCTATGCCCACGCCCGTCTGCGGCGGCTGCTGCTGTGGGCCTATCTGGGGCTGACGGAGGCGGACCGTCCCGCCACGCCCCCCTATCTCCGGGTGCTGGGCTTCAACGCCAGGGGGCAGGAGCTTCTGCGGCAGATGAAGGACCGGGCCGCTCTGCCCATCCTCACCAAGCCGGCCCACGCCCGGGACCTGGACGAGCCGGGGCGGCGGCTGTTCCAGCTGGAGGCCCGGTGTACCGATCTCTATGACCTGTGCCGCCGGTCCATTCCCGCCCCGGGCCGGGAGTGGACCACCGGCCCGGTGGTCCTGCGCTGAAATGAGGTGATACTATGGAGGAGAAGCTACGCACTCCCCTGCTCCGCTGGACTTTGGGGACCCTGTGCCCGCCGATGGGGCTGATTTTCCTGTTTTTTCTGCTGCGCCGGAATCGGGCGGCCATGAATTTCTGGGTGTTCCGGGTGGCCGCGCCGGTGGAGCAGTCCTTGGGGCGCTTTTGGGGGTGGTTCCCCTTCTCCGTCGCCGAGGTGCTCACCGGGCTGGCCCTGGCGGGGCTGCTGCTCTGGCTGGGCCGCACCGCAATTCTGGCGGTGCGCCAGCGGGATGGGCGGCGCACCCTCCGGCGGCTGGCGGCGCTGGCCGCCGCGCTGCTCTGGCTGTGGGCCGGGCTGTGCTGGAGCTGGAACGCCGTCTATTACGCCGACCCCTTTACCCAGCGCAGCGGGCTGGATGTGGAGCCCTACGATGTCCAGCGGCTGGCCGCCGTCACCCGGTGGTTCGCCCAGCGGGCCGCCGCCCTGGCGGAGGAGATGCCCCGGGACGGGGAGGGGCACGTTCAGCTGCCGGAGGATTGTTTCTCCCGGGGCACGGCGGTGTACGCCGGGTTGGAGCAGGAGTTCCCCTTTCTCCATCTGGATTCCCCCGCCGTCAAGCCCCTGCTCTGCTCCAGGCTGCAAAGCGCCCTGGGCTTTACCGGCGTCTACTTCCCCTTCACCGGGGAGGCCAACGTGAACATCGACGCCCCGGCCTGTCTCATTCCGGCCACCGTGGCCCATGAGATGGCCCACCAGCGGATGGTGGCCTCAGAGCTGGAGGCCAACTTTGTGGGCATTGCCGCCTGCATTACCAGTGAGGACCCGATGTATCAGTACTCCGGCTATCTCATGGGCCTGGTGCAGCTGTGCAACGCCCTGTACCCGGCGGACCCCCAGGCCTGGAAGGACATCGCCGCCCAGACCTTCACCCAGGCCATGGCCACCGACTGGACGGACAACAACGCCTATTGGGCCGCCCGCCAGTCCGCCGCGGAGGAGACCGCCTCCCGCACCTACGACGCCTTTTTGAAAAGTAATGACCAGACGCTGGGTATGCGTTCCTACGGGGCCTGTGTGGACCTGCTGGTGACCTATTTCGGCCCATAAAAACAGACCCGTGGCAGCGGACCACGGGCCTGTTTTTTAGGCAAACAAATTATACAGCAGCCGGATCACCAGCAGAGACAGCACCACCAGGAACATGGGCCGGATCACCTTCGCGCCGTTTTTCAGCGCCAGGCCGGAGCCCACATAGTTGCCCGCGATGCCGCACAGCGCCGCCGGAATTCCCACGGCCCACAGGACCTTACCGCTGAGGGCGAACATGACGATGGAGGCCACATTGCTGGCGGAGTTGGCCACCTTGGTGTTGCCCGAGGCGGTGAGCAGGTCGAATTTGCACAGACCGGTAAAGGCGATGATCATCAGCGTTCCGGCCCCGGGGCCGAAGAAGCCGTCGTAGCCGCCCACCACAAAGCCCACCAGGCCGGAGAGAACGGTCACCTTCCCCTGCCCCAGCTCCTGGGAGCGGTCCTCGCTGCCGAAGTCCCGCTTGACCAGCAGGAACACGGCCATCACCGGCACAATGACCAGCATCATGTAGTAGAGGGTCTGCTCCGGCACAATCATGTTCAGCTTGGCCCCCACCGCCGCGCCCAGCATAGCGCAGATCCCGGCGGCCACAGCGCCGGAGGCGTGAAAATGCCCGGTTTTCAGAAAGCGGACGGTGGACAGCAGCGTGCCGAAGGCGTTGCCGCACTTGTTGGTGCCCGAAGCCAGATGGGGCGGCAGACCGGCGATCAGATAGGCCGGCAGAGTGATCAGCCCGCCGCCGCCGGCCACCGAGTCAATGAGCCCGCCCAGAAAGACCAGGGGGCAGACGATCCACAGCGTATGCAGAATATCAATTTCCATAGTCAGGTATCCTCTTCTTTTTTGATTTCGGCCCAATAGCGCTTGGCGGCCTGCTCCGTCTTGTTGTCGCCGTATTGGTAGTAGTGAACGCCCGCCAAAGCGTCCGGCAGATATTGCTGGGCCACCCAGTGGCCGGGATAGTCGTGGGGATAGCGGTAGCCCTGCTCCCGTTCCAGGCCGAAGGAGTCGGCGTGGACGTTTTGCAGGTGTCGGGGAATGTCTCCCGTCCGCCCCGCTCGGACATCGGCCCAGGCGGCGTGAATCCCCTCGTAGACCGAGTTGGACTTGGGAGCGGTGGCCAGCAGGACCACAGCCTCCGCCAAGGGCAGCTGTGCCTCCGGCAGCCCCAGCTGCAAGGCGTTGTCCACGCAGGCCTTCACGATGGGCACCGCCATGGGATAGGCCATGCCCACATCCTCGCTGGCGGAGCATAAGATCCGGCGGATGGCGGTGATCATGTCCCCCGCCTCCAGCAGGCGGGCCAGGTAGTGCAGCGCCGCGTCCGGGTCGGAGCCCCGCAGGGACTTCATCAGGGCGGAGGCGATGTCAAAGTGGGCGTCCCCCTCCCGGTCATACCGCATGGCGGAGCGCTGGGCGGCGGTTTTTGCGTCCTCCAGCGTGACAAGGATTTTCCCTTGCTCCTCTTTGGAGGCGCTGAGCAAAACCTCGATGGCATTCATCGCCTTCCGAATGTCGCCCCCGCAGGCCGCCGCAATGTGCTCCCGGACGCCGGGCTCGCAGACCACCTTGGCCTTTCGCCGCTGCTCCATGATGGCCAGCCCCCGGTCGATGGCGGGCAGGGCGTCCTCGGCCGTGATCTGCTTGAATTCAAACACGCTGGAGCGGGACAGCACCGCGCCGAACACCGCAAAGAAGGGGTTCTCCGTGGTGGAGGCGATGAGGGTGATGCGGCCGTCCTCCATGAACTCCAACAGGGATTGCTGCTGCTTTTTGTTGAAATACTGGATCTCGTCCAGATACAGCAGCACCCCCTCCGGAGCCAGCAGGGTGCCGACGTCCGCCATAATATCCTTGATGTCCGAGATGGATGCCGTGGTGGCGTTCAGCCGGTGGAGGGGACGGTTGGTCCGCTGGGCGATGATGTTGGCCACCGTGGTCTTCCCTGTCCCGGAGGGGCCGTAGAAGATCAGATTGGGAACGGTCCCGTTTTCGATGATCCGGCGGAGCAGGCCGTTCTTCCCCAGAATATGCCGCTGTCCCACCACCTCGTCCAGCTTGGTGGGCCGAATTTCATCCGCCAGGGGCCGATATGCCATGGGACTCCCTCCTTTTTCCTGTAAAGTGAAAATGGTTGTAAGAAGTTGGAATTACTTGTTTTCTTGCGAAATCGCGTCCTGATACCGCCGCAGCTCACAGCGTCGGGCCCGCCAGTCCGGCATCAGGCGGTCCATGGTCCCGTGAAAGCCCGGGCCGTGGTTCGGGTGGAGAAAATGGACCAGCTCGTGGAGGGCCACATACTCCCGCAGTGGCTCCGGGCAGCGGACCAGGGCGGTGTTCAGCGTGATGTATCCCTGGGTCCAGTGGCAGTTTCCCCACTGGGTCTTCATGGTCCGCAGCTTCAGCACCGGCATGGCGACCCCCAGGGGGGCGACCCGCGGATAGACCTGCTCCACGGCGCGGCGCAGCAGCGCGAAGCTCTCCTCCCGACTGCGGGCGGGCAGCAGCTCCGCCTGGGGTTCCCGCAGCCGCTGAAGGGCCGCCGTCAGCCAGCCGCTTTTCCGGCGGATAAACTCGTCCGCCTCTGCCGCCCGGCAGCAGGTGGGCACGGAGAGAAGCACCGTGCCGTCCGGCTTGATCCGGAGATTGAAGTTCTTCACCCGCTTTTTGGTCAGCTGATAGGTGACGGCTCCCTCCGGCGTTGCCACGGTGCGCGGCCGCAGCTCCATAGCACTCCCCTCCCCCGTGTGTTCCGTATACGCAGCTTGTGGAAAAAGCGGCGAAGCCACTTTTTCGACAGCCTGGTACTCTATTATAGCGCGTTTTGCTCCTGGGGGCAATTCTTTTTCCCGCAGTCTGGCAAGATTTTCCTCACCCCCGCATACCATAGCAAAAAGTGCGGGGAGGGACGGCTATGGGCCGATGGAAGGATCAGGAGCTGCTGCTGTGGGCCGGCGTGCTGCTGTTTGGTGCGGCGCTGCTCCGCTGGCCGGAGGAGAGCGTGTCCGCCATGCGGGACGGGCTTCAGCTGTGCGGCGGGGTCATGGTGCCGGCGCTGTTCCCCTTCTTTGTGCTGGCCTCTCTGGTGGTGGGGTCCGGTCTGGCCCAGCGGATGGGCGGACTGCTGGAGCCGGTGATGCGTCCCCTGTTCCGGGTGAACGGCTCCTGCGCCGCCGTGCTGGCCCTGGGGCTGGTGGGGGGCTACCCGGTGGGGGCCAGGACGGCAGTGCAGCTCTATCGGGAGGGGCAGTGCTCCCGCGCGGAGGCAGAGCGGCTGCTGTCCTTCTGCAACAACTGCGGCCCGGCCTTTCTGCTGGGCGCGGTGGGCGCCGGAATATTCGGCAGCGTTCAAGTGGGGCTGCTGCTCTGGGCTGTTCATGGAGCTGCGGCTCTTTTGGTGGGGCTGCTGTTTCGCTTCTACGGGTCGGAGGAGACCATGGACGCGCCGAAGGTCCCGGGGCCCTCCGCCCGTGTCCCCCATGCCGCCCTGCTCACCCAGGCAGTGTCCGACGGGGTGCGCTCCGCCCTGAATCTCTGCGGCTTTCTGCTGTTCTTCGCCGTGGTCCTGAGGCTGCTCACGGTGTCCGGCGTGCTGACGGCGGGGGCGGACCTGCTGGTCCGGCTGCCGCCGCATTTGTCGCCGCGCCTGGCCCGGCAGCTGCTCACCGGCTTTGTGGAGCTGTCCTCCGGGGTGGCTGCGTTGACCGAGGGGCCGGTGACGGAGCGGCTGCTGCTGGCGGCCTTTCTGGTGGGCTGGGGCGGAGTGTCGGTCCACGGGCAGGCGCTGGCCTTTCTGGCGGACAGCGGACTGTCCCTTCTCCCCTATTTCCTGGGAAAGCTGCTCCACGGGCTTCTGTCCGTTCTCCTGCTGGCGGGGGCGATGCGGTGGCTGCCGCTGGAGCTGCCGGTCTCGGTCTCCCCGGCGGTTCCGACAGCGCTGCGGGGAATGGCAGTCCACGGCGCGGCCTCCGCTCTGTGGCTGGGAGGGTTCTTTTTGCTGTTGGCGGCGCTGGCCGGAAAAAAGCAGTAGAAAAAACGGCGAAGCTGTATTATAATAGAAAAACCGGGTCGCTGCCCGGCCAATTTGAATGAGGGCGGGAGTACCTATGAATTTGTTCCAGAAAAAAATCGAGCCGCTGTGCGTCTACTGCGCCCACGGCCGTCCCTTGCAGGAGGACCAGATCCTCTGTCCGAAGAAGGGCGTCATGTCCGGCGGGTCCAGCTGCCGCAGCTTCCGTTACGACCCCTTGAAGCGCACCCCGCCCCGTCCTGTCAAGCTGGCGGGGACGGAGCTGACGGACGAGGATTTCAAGCTCTGACCACATAAAAAATCAGCCTGCCGTTCTGGATCGGCAGGCTGATTTTTCAGGCTGTCGAAAAAGCGGCGAAGCCACTTTTTCGACAAGCTGCTTTTTATATGCCCTGCCCCCAGTTGGAGGCAGGGCACGAATTTGACAAGCCGAGCTTACTGCTTGCTCTTGATGTAGGCGTCGATGGACTTGGCGGCGTGCTTGCCCGCACCCATGGCCAGAATGACCGTGGCTGCGCCGGTGGCGGCGTCACCGCCGGCAAAGATAGCGGGACAGGAGGTGCAGCCGTTCTCGTCGGCGGCCACACAGCCCTTTCTGGTCTTCTCCAGACCCGGGGTGCCGTCGTAGCTCATGGGGTTGGGCTGGGTGCCCAGCGCCATGATGACCGCGTCGGCCTGGATCTGGAACTCGCTGCCCTCGATCACCACGGGACGGCGGCGGCCGGAGGCGTCGGGCTCGCCCAGCTCCATCCGCACACAGGTGACGGACTGAACGTGGTTCTTCTCGTCGCCCTCGATGGACACGGGGTTGGTGAGCAGATCGAAGATGATGCCCTCCTCCTTGGCGTGGTGGACCTCCTCGGCCCGGGCGGGGAGCTCGGCCTCGGAGCGGCGGTAGACGATGTGGACCTCGGCACCCAGGCGCTTGGCACACCGGGCGGCGTCCATGGCCACGTTGCCGCCGCCGACCACGATCACCTTGCCGCTGTGGAGGATGGGGGTCTCGCTGTCGGGCTTGTAGGCCTTCATCAGGTTGATTCGGGTCAGATACTCGTTGGCGGAGTAGACGCCCACCAGAGACTCACCGGGAATTTTCATAAACATAGGCAGACCGGCGCCGGAGCCGATGAACACGGCCTCGTAGCCCCGCTCAAACAGGTCGGTGACGGTGAGGACCTTGCCGATGACCATGTTCAGCTCGATGTCCACGCCCATCTTGGCCAGGTTGGCCACCTCGCGCTGGACAATGGCCTTGGGCAGACGGAACTCGGGAATGCCGTAGCTCAGCACACCGCCGGGGGTATGGAACGCCTCGAACACAGAGACGTCGTAGCCCATGCGGGCCAGCTCGCCGGAGCAGGTCAGACCGGCGGGGCCGGAGCCGATGACGGCCACCTTGTGGCCGTTTTTGGGGGCGGTGGCCACGTTGGCCACACCGTGCTCGGCGGCCCAGTCGGCCACAAAGCGCTCCACCCGGCCGATGGCCACAGGCTCGCCCTTGATGCCGCGGACACACTTGCCCTCGCACTGGTTCTCCTGGGGGCAGACGCGGCCGGAGATGGCGGGCAGTGCGTTGGCGTTGGACAGGATCTCATAGGCGGCGGCGATGTCGCCCTCGGCCACCTTGGCCAGGAAATCGGGGATGGGGATGCCCACGGGGCAACCGGTGACACAGGCGGGGTTCTTGCAGTGGATGCACCGCTGCGCCTCGTTCATGGCCTCCTCCAGAGTGTAGCCCTGGGCTACCTCCAGGAAGTTTGCATTGCGGACGTTGGGGTCCTGCTCCTTCATCGGAGTCTTCGTCATCTGCATATTAGCCATTCATGGCACCTCCTCCCAGGCGGCAGAGATGCTTCTCCTTCGCCTTTGCCTCAAAGTCGCGATAGGTGGCGTTCCGGGCGATCACTTCGTCAAAGTCCACCTTATGGCCGTCGAAATCCGGGCCGTCCACACAGGCGAATTTGACCTCGCCGTCTACGTTCAGGCGGCAGCAGCCGCACATTCCGGTGCCGTCGATCATAATGGGGTTCATGCTGACGGTGGTGGGGATGCCGTATTTTTCCGTGAGCTTGCAGGCAAACTTCATCATCATCAGGGGGCCGATGGCGAAGACGTGGTCGAACTTCACGCCGCCGGCAATCAGCTCCTCCAGCTTGCCGGTGACAAAGCCGTGGTAGCCGTAGCTGCCGTCGTCCGTGCAGATGTGCAGGTCGGTGCAGGCGTGGGACATCTCCTCCTCCAGAATGACGATGTCCTTCGTCTTAAAGCCGCCGATCAGGTCCACCTGGTTGCCGGCCTCATGCAGGGCGCGGGCCACCGGCAGCGCGATGGCGCAGCCCAGACCGCCGCCCAGAACGGCCACGCGGCCCAGGTCCTCTACCTCGGTAGGCTGACCCAGAGGACCCACGAAATCGTGGAGGCAATCGCCCTCGTTCAGCTGATCCAGGGCCAGGGTGGTGCCCCCGATCTTCTGGAAAATGACGGTGACCAGGTCGTTCTCTGCGCTGGAAATGGTCAGCGGGATGCGCTCGCCCTCCTCGTCTACGCGCAGAATGATGAACTGCCCGGCCTTGGCCTTGGCAGCCACCAGCGGCGCATAGACGGAGATCTGTGTGATCTCCGGCGTCAGCGGTTTCTTTTTCGCAATCTCATACTTCTTCACTGCGTACCCTCCTCAACAATTTCACTCGCTCCGGCGCAAGGGGCGCGGCGGAGCGGCGGTACCCTTTTTCCATCTCAGTATTCCTATCGACGCGGCCCAGCCGCGCAGATCGCACAGTCCGGAGCACCGCAGCGCTGCGGTGCTTCTCTTTTCTTATACTGCAACCTGCCGCTAATGTCAATCTTTTTTAGGAGACAGACAGCTCTCTCTTAAAAATAATTCGTTATTTGTTCTTTTTGGCAGAACAAAAACGTCACAGGCACTGGAGATACTTCCCGTACAGCGTCATGGACAGCTCGCTGCCGATGGCGTGGACCTGCTCCTCGGAGATCCAGCCCTCGTAGTAGCCCAGCTCCTCCAGACAGCCCACATACCGGCCGGTGGAGTCCTGGATGTGGCGGATGGTCTGCCCCGCCTCCAGCAGACTGTCTGCCGTGCCGGCGTCCAGCCAGGTGAAGTTCTTCTCCAGAGGAATGACCCGGAGCTGCTCCCGGCGGAGGTACTCCAGATTCACGTCGGTGATCTCCAGCTCCCCCCGGGCGGAGGGCTTCAGATTCCGGGCGATCTCCATAACCTGGTGGTCATAGAAATACAGGCCGGGGATGATGTAGTTGGACTTGGGGAAGCGGGGCTTCTCCTCGATGGAGATGGCCTTGCCGCTCTCGTTGAACTCCACCACGCCGAAGGGCCGGGGGTCCTCCACCCAGTAGCCGAAGACGGTGGCCCCCTGCTTTTCGGCGGCGGCGCGCTTCAGCGTGGAGGCCAGGGTGGGCGCATAGAAGATGTTGTCTCCCAGCACCAGACATACCCGGTCCTCCCCCACAAAATCCTGGCCGATGAGCAGTGCGTCGGCAATGCCCCGGGCCACGGGCTGCTCGGCATATTCGATATGTATGCCGTACTGGCTGCCGTCCCCCAGCAGGGCGGCGAAGGTGGCGGTCTCCTTGGGCGGAACGATCACCAGAATCTCGGAAATTCCGGCCTGCATCAGAATGGCGATGGGATAGTAGATCAGCGGTTTATCATAGACGGGCAACAGGGGCTTGCACACCGGTTTAGTCATGGGGTACAGTCGCGTCCCCTTCCCCGCCGCCAAGACGATTCCCTTCATGGTATCCTCCTAGAATTTGGTCGTTATCAACAGACGGGCGGCAGCACAGTGCGGCTTTCGCTCGCTGGTGTGCTCTATTGTACCACGATTCCCCCTGTTTTTACAAGCCCTGACCAAAATTTCCAGC
>URTG01000007.1 GCA_900550705.1 uncultured Eubacteriales bacterium
TTTTCGACATAAGCAAGGCAAAGCCCTTCGGCCCTCCCCTCATCCGTCACGGGCTTCGCCCGCGCCACCTTCCCTACCCCTTTTGTCCCTTCGGGACATTTCCCCCTGATAGGGGGAATCGGCCCCAGGGGAAGGCTGATTTTACACTAACTCCTAACTCCTACCTTCTAACTCCTACCTCCTAACTCCTCACTTCGCCAAAGTGTAGATCTCCTTCATATCCTCCTCATGCAGCACCCGGATGGACCCCTTCGCGCCCCCGCAAGCCTCCGCGCAGCTCCGGGCCATAGCGGCAATCTGCTCGTCGGTGGGGTCGAGCCCCAGCTCCTTCAGGTTGGTGGGCATGGCGATGGAGCGGTAGAAGTCCTCCATCGCCCGAATTCCCGCCAGGGCGATGTCCTCGTCGCTGCCCTCGTCCTTCACCCCGGCCACATTCAGGGCGAAGCGCTTGAACCGGGCCACGTCGTTCCGGTACACATACCGCGCCCAGGTGGGCCAGATGGCCGCCAGGCCCGCGCCGTGGGCCACGTCGAACATACCGCCCAGCTCGTGCTCCAGCATATGGCTGGACCAGTCGCCGCCGTCGCCGCCGCAGCCGGTGAGGCCGTTGTGAGACAGGCTGCCCGCCCACATGACCTCGGCCCGGGCGTCGTAATTCTTGGGGTCGTCGTGGAGGATTTTGGCGTTCTTCATCACCGTCCGCATCAGGGCCTCCGCCATGGCGTCGGTCAGCTCCATCGACCCGGCAGCGGAGAAATACCGCTCCTCGGTGTGCATGAGAATGTCCACGCACCCGCTGGCCGTCTGGTAGTCGGGCAGGGTCATGGTCAGCTCCGGGTCCATAATGGCGAAGCGGGGCCGGGAGATGTCGTCGTTATAGGCCCGCTTCTCCCCGTTGTCCTCCCGGGTAATGACGCTGCTGTTGCTGGTCTCGCTGCCCGCGGCGGCAATGGTGAGGATGGAGCCCAGCGGCATACACCCCTCGGCGGTCTTCACATGGCGATACAGGTCCCACACGTCGCCCTCCATCCGCAGTCCATAGCCAATGGCCTTGGTGGAGTCGATGACGCTGCCGCCGCCCACGGCCAGGAGAAAGTCCACGCCCTCCTTCCGGCACAGGGCAATGCCCTCCCGGACCTTGGACAGGTGGGGATTGGGAACGACCCCGCCCAGCTCCACATGGGCCACGCCGCCGGCGTCCAGGGCGGCCTTCACCCGGTCCAGCAGACCGCTGCGGACCACGCTGCCGCCGCCGTAGTGGATGAGCACCTTCTTGCCGCCGTACTTCTTCACCAGCTGGGCCACCTCATCCGCCGCGCCCCGGCCAAAGCGCACCTCCGTGGGGGTATAATAGGTAAAATTGAGCATAGGGACCATCCTTTCCAAAATAGTGTGGAAACTAAAACCGGGCCGCCGCCTGTTGAGGCGGCGGCCCGGCGCATTCCTAAGAGCCTCGCAGAGTTCGCACCCGCAGGTGCGAAAAAATTGAAATCCGTTTTTCCAGCGGCTTGTACGCGGGAAAAACACTTCTCGCGAAGCGAGCGTCGAATTGACCGCCTTGGCGGTCAACCGAGGCGCAGAGCGCAGCGCAACTCCCTCAACTTGATTCTGAAAGAATCAAGTTGATTACTTTACGATGACCTCGCGGTACTTCAGCTCGTCCATGGCCTTCAGCAGAGCAGCCTCCTGCTCGGCGGTCAGGTTCTCCATAGGACGGCGCATCTTGGTGGTGGCGATCACGCCCTCGTTCTTCAGGATGACCTTGTACGCGGCGATGTTGTTGATGGCGCACATGGTGGCGTTCAGCACGTTGGTGCGGCGCTGATACTTGGTAGCCAGGTCAAAGTCCTTGGCCTGGATGGCCTCCCAGATCTTGGCATAGTGCTCGGGCACGCACATAGCGTTGCCGGACACGACGCCGTCGCCGCCCACAGCGCACAGAGCCTCGAACAGGTGGTCAGGACCGACCAGAACGCTGAAGGTCTCGTCGCGGATCAGCATGAACTGCTGCAGCTTGGTGAAGTCGGGGAAGCTGTACTTGATGCCCACCACGTTGGGGCACTTCTCAGCGACGGCAGCGGCGCAGGCGGGGGTGATGTCGTTGATGGCGTTCTGGGGGATGCTGTACAGGTAGACGGGGAAGTCGGCGGGCACGGCCTTGGAAACGGCCTCATAGAAATCCACCAGGCCCTGGTCGCTCAGCTTGTAGAACACGGGGGTGACAACGCCGATGCCGTCAGCGCCGTGCTCCACGGCGTGCTTGGCCAGCTCGATGGTGTCAGCCAGGTTCCAGGCGCCCACCTGAACAAACACGGGTACGCGGTGGGCGGTGTGCTCCAGCACGACCTCGGCCACCTGCTTGCGCTCCTCCACGGTCAGATACATCATCTCGCCGGTGGTGCCGCAGGGATACAGGCACTGCAGGCCGTTGTCGATGCAGTGGTCAACCAGATTCTTCAGGCTCTGAACGTCGATCTTGTCGTCCTCAGTGAGGGGGGTGACGATAGGTACTACGGTTCCGAATAACTTCTGCATGGTAATCTCGTCCTTTCTCGAGCCGCCGTCCGGCGGAAATTAACATATATTGTTCACACCGGGGAGGCCCGGCGGAGCAAACAAAATGGATTGGTGCCTTCTTACACCTGGGTGTAGAAGGGGGTGTGGACCGGCATATCGATCCAGCCCTTCATCTCGTCCCCTGTGACCTTGCACAGGGAGATGGACGCACCGGCCATCTCCATAGAGGTGGCGTACTCGCCCACAAAGGTGCGGTAGGTCTGGATGCCCTTCTCGTCCAGAATCTTCCGCACGCTGCCGCTGAGGATATACAGCTCCTCCACCGAGGTCGCGCCCAGTCCGTTGATGAGCACGCAGACCTCCTCGCCCGCAGCCACCGGCATATCCTTCAGGATCTCGTCCAGCGACTCGGCGGCCAGCTCGTCGGCGGTCTTGATGGGCCCGTTCCAAACGCCGGGCTCGCCGTGGATGCCCATGCCCATCGCCATCTCGCCCTCGGCCAGAGAGAAGTTGGCGTGGCCCACCTCGGGAATAATGCAGGGGGTCAGGGCAAAGCCCACGGTGCGGGTGTTGTCCTTGGCCAGCTGGGCCGCAGCCAGCACCTCGTCCAGGGTGCCCATCTGGGCGGCCTTGGCCCCGGCGCACTTGTATAGGAAGAAGATACCGGCTACGCCCCGGCGGGTGTCCGGGTTGGCGTTGGAGATGACGTCGTCCGCGCCCACGATGGAGGCGGTCCTGATGTCGTCCATGTCGCACAGCTCGGCGGCCATGTCAAAGTTCATAATGTCGCCGGTGTAGTTGCCGTAGAGGTAGAGCACCCCGGCCCCGGCCTCCACTTCCTTCGAGATATTGTAGATCTGCTCCGCGCTGGGGGACTGGAACACCCCGCCCACGCCGCAGCCGTCCAGCATATTCTCGCCCACATAGCCCAGGAACAGGGGCAGATGGCCGGTGCCGCCGCCGGTGACGATGGCCACCTTGCCGGGCTTTTTGTCCGCGATGCAGTAGCAGCGCAGGTCGTCCGCCGCATACTTCACCTGCTTGCTGGCGGCATAGATGCCCCGCAGCATATCATCGGTATAGTTCTTGGGATCGTTGATGATCTTTTTCATGATAAAAACCCTCTTTCAGACAATAGATAGAAGGAAACGCAAATTCAGGGCCGGTTCCGGATAATGGCCCCCTTGTCCGCCGACTCAGACAGCCGCGCGTACACATTCAGCCACCCGGTCCGGGGCTTGGGCGCAGGCGGCACAAAGGCCGCCAGCCGGGCCGTCAGCTCCTCCTGGGGGATGAGCAGGTCCAGCCGTCCCCCCTCCACGTCGATGCGGATGGGGTCCCCGTCCCGCACCACGGCGATGGGTCCGCCCTCGCTGGCCTCCGGGGAGATATGCCCCACAAAGCACCCGTTGTTGGAGCCGGAGAACCGCCCGTCGGTAATGACGGCGGTAGACAGGGCCAGCCCCTGCCCGGTGAGCAGCTTCATCAGCCGCACCATCTCCCGCATACCCGGCCCGCCCTTGGGTCCCTCATACCGGACCACCAGCACCGTCCCCGGGGTGATCTTCCCCGCCATCACGGCGGCCCCCGCCTCGTCCTCCGAATCGAAGCACGCGGCGGTCCCCTGGAATTTCAGCATATCCGGATGAATGGCCGTGGGCTTGGTTACAGCGGTATTGGGGGCCAAGGACCCCCGCAGCACCGCCAGCGACCCCCACCTGTGCCACGCATGGGGGATGGAGTGAATGATGGCGTTCTCCACCGCCGGCACGCCCTCCAGCACCTCCGGCCAGGTCTTCCCCGTACAGGTGACGGCCTCCGGGTCCAGCAGCGGCAGCAGCTGCTTCATCACTGCCGGCACCCCCCCGGCCTTGTAGAAGGCGGGCACATTCTCCGGCCCGTTGGGGTAGATGTTGGCCAGATGGGGGGTAGACCGGGCGATCCGGTCCACATCGTCGATGGTAAAGCCGCAGTCGGCCTCATAGCCGATGGCCGGGAAATGCAGCGCCATATTGGTAGACCCGCCAATGGCCATGCCCAGCTTCAGCGCATTTTCCAGCCCTTTCTTGTTGATGATTTTCCGGGCGGTCAGCCCCTCCCGGACCATATCCACGATCCGCCGGCCCGAGGCCCGGGCCACCCGCCGCCGCTCAGCCATCACGGCGGGGATCATGCTGCTTCCGGGCAGCGACATCCCCAGCGCCTCCGTCACGGCGCACATGGTGTTGGCCGTCCCCAGGAAGGAGCAGGACCCGCAGGAGGGATTGGAGTCGGCCTCCAGCCGGTCATATTCCTCCTGGGTAATCTCCCCCTTGTTGAGCATCGCCAGCGCCTCCACCATGGTGGAGTTGTCCGACTCCCGCCCGGCGAACACGCACCCGCCCAGGGCGGGCCCGCCGTTGACCAGGATGGCCGGAATATCCAGCCGCGCCGCCGCCATGAGCAGTCCGGGCACCACCTTGTCGCAGCTGCCCAGCAGCACCACCCCGTCCAGGTGGTTCAGCTGCACCATGGTCTCCACCTCGTTGGCGATGAGATCCCGGGCGGGCAGAATAAAGTGCATCCCCTCGTTGCCGCAGCCCATGCCGTCGCAGGGGCCGATGATGCCGAACTCCACCGGCGTGCCGCCGTTCTGCAAAATGCCCTCCCGGACGCAGTCGGCCACCTGCCGCAGATTGTCGTGCCCTGGATTGGCCTGATTCCAGCTGTTGGCAATGCCGATCATAGGCTGTCCCAGCCCCTGGTCGTCGTAGCCCATCCCCTTATACAGGGCCCGGATGCTGGACCACACCGGCTTGGCCAGAAATTCCTGACTGCGAAGCTGCTGATTCTCCATCACGAAGCACTCCCTTATCCTCGATTTCACGAAACGTACAGAGTAGCCAGCTAAAAAGTCAAGATAAAAGTACCATCTTTTCCCCGCTTTTGCAAGGGAAAGAATTCCCGGCGTTCCGTATAAATTTTCAAGAAATCGAAGAATTTTCAAGATGAATCTCTCCGAAAAGTTCGTAAAAAACGAAAAATCAGTTCGCGATATGCTTTGTAATTGTGAAAACCACCAAAAAACCATTGCCAAATTTGTGGAAGGAAATGAAAAAACAGAACGCCGTTCCCAACGCCTTGACATTTCCCCCGGACGCTCCTAAGATTGTGGCAAATCGGGAGCAACAAGCGTTCCTATCGGATGGATTCAGGAGCAATAGGAAGGAGTACATTCAAATGAAAGTCTTAGCTGCTCTGCCCAACTATCGCCAGCTCTGCGGCGAGGGGCTGGCTCTTTTGGAGTCTCAGGGCGTAGAGGTCGTGGCCAACGAGCTGGGCCGCCCCCTGACCTTTGAGGACCTGAAGGACCAGGTGGCCGATGTAGACGGCGTCGTTGCCGGCGTAGACGTCTGGGACGACCGCCTGCTGGCCCTGGCCCCCAAGCTGAAGGGCATCGCCCGCTTCGGCGTGGGCGTGGACAACCTGGACCTGGAGGCGTGCCGTCAGCGGGGCATCCAGGTCTGCAACTGCCCCGGGGTGAACACCAACTCCGTGGCCGAGCACGCCCTCATGCTCATCCTGGGCGTCACCCGGTATCTTGGCCCCTGCGACCGCGCCGCCCGCAAGGGCCAGTGGCCCCGCCTCATGCACTATGAGCTGAAGGGCAAGACCGTGGGCCTGCTGGGCTTCGGTGCCGTAGGCCGCCGCCTGACCCAGCTTCTGGCCCCCTTCGAGGTGACCGTCCTGGCCTACGACAAATTCCCCAGCCAGGCCGCCGCCGACCGGCTGGGCGTCACCCTCCTGCCCCAGGAGGAGGTCATTGCCCGGGCCGACATCCTCAGCCTCCACACCCCCGCCACGCCGGAGACCCACCACCTCATCCGTGCCGAGACCATCGCAATGATGAAGGACGGCGCCTTCCTGGTGAACACCTCCCGGGGCGCCGTCACCGACGAGGCCGCCATCGCCGCCGCTCTGGCCAGCGGCAAGCTCTCCGGCTACGGGGCCGACGTCTTCGAGCACGAGCCCCCCACTGCCGACGGCCCCCTCTTTTCCCAGGAAAACTACCTGTGCACCCCCCATCTGGCCGCCGAGTCCTATGAAAACTGGACCCAGACCGGCCTGCTCACCGCCCAAGAGCTGCTGGACATTTTCACCGGGAAGGAGCCGCCCCACCGTCTGGTTTGAATCATTTTTGTGCAATTTGACAGAAAAACCTGGCACCCTATGAGTAAAGTGCACAAATGAAGCGGAGCGATTCCGAACGTGGTACATCATTTGAAAACAGATTCCCGAATTTTTCTATCATCTGTTGCCTTTACACCACGGGGTGATTTGTGCTATTTTTAGTACAGTAAAGAGAGTACTCTGACGGACCCTCTGTCAGAGCTCCGGCTATCCCAAGGATAGCCCCCCGCTTGCCGGCGTCGGGCCGGGCAGGTCTGGGGAGGCCTGCCGCAAAGACATCCCGCAAAGCGGAAACTACATCGTAGGAGGTAGAAGCACGTTGAAAATCCTGAGTTTTCTGGACAAGCATTTTGAGCGGATCTGCATGGGCATCCTGTGCGTGGTCATGTTCGTGGTCGTCCTCCTGGGGATCGTGACCCGACTTCTGGGCTCTCCCATCTCCTGGACGGAGGAGGCCTCCCGTCTGGCCTTCGTCTGGATGATCTTCTTCGGCCTGTCCTTCGGCACGAAGTATGATAAGCACATCCGGGTGACCATCCTGCCGGACAAGTTCGGCCCCAAGTTTTCCTCTGCCGTCACCATCTTCTGGGATCTGGTGACCATCGCCGTCTTCGTCTGGATCGCCTTTTACGGCTTCAAGTACATGGAGTACAGCTCCTCGGCGAAGACCTTCGCCCTCCAGCTGAACAAGGGCCTGGTGGCCTTTGTCATCCCCTTCAGCGCCTGCCTGAACGTCCTCCGCAGCATCCAGAAGATGGTGACGGAGCATATCCCCGAGTTCCAGGCCGGCGGTAAGAAGATGGACACCGACGTTACTGAGGAGGGATAACGGATATGAGTTTAGCATTCTGGGTTTATCTGGCCGTATTCGTGGTGTTTCTGGCCTGCGGCGCGCCCATCTACATGGCGCTGCTGTCCAGCGGTCTGAGCTATGCGTTCCTCCACGGCGGCATTGACAACATGGCCATCATGGCCAAGATGTACGGCAGTCTGGACAGCTTCGTCCTGCTGGCCATCCCCATGTTCATGGCGGCCGGTATCATTATGAACAACGGCGGCATTACCGACCGTATCTTTAATTTCTGCCGCGCCCTTCTGGGCCACCTGCCCGGCGGCCTGGCCTATGTAAACGTTCTGGCCTCCTTCCTGTTCTCCGGTATGTCCGGCTCCGCTCTGGCGGACGTGGGCGGCCTGGGCAGCGTAGAGATCAAGGCCATGCGGGACGAGGGCTATGACGACGATACCATCTTCGGCATCACCGCCGCCTCCGCCACCATGGGTCCCATCGTTCCCCCGTCCATCCCCATGGTCGTATACGGCTCCGCCGCCTCCGTCTCCGTGGGCACCCTGTTCACCGCCGGCGTGGGCCCCGGCCTTGCCATCGGCCTGATCCTGTGCATCGCCGTCTTCATCGTGGCCAAGCGCCGTGGCTATAAGGTCCACAAGCGCGCCACCCTGCGGGAGGTTTTCCACTGCATCCGCCGCAGCTTCTTCGCCCTGCTGCTGCCCGCCATCATCATGGGCGGCATTATGTGCGGCTACTTCACCCCCACCGAGGCGTCCTGCATCGCCATCACCTACTGTATCCTGGTGGTGTGCTTCATCTACCGGGATATGCCCTTCCGTCAGCTGCTCCGCGTGGTGAACGAGACCGTCTCCGGCATCGTCCCCGCCCTGGCCATCGTGTCCTCCGCCTCTCTGTTCGGCTGGGTCCTTCAGTTCGAGCACCTGGGCGAGAAGATGTATAACGGCATCACCTCCCTCACCGACAACAAGTGGGTCATCCTGCTCATCATCGACGTGATCCTCCTGTTCTTCGGCATGATCCTGGACTCCACCCCCACCATCATGCTGCTGGTCCCCATCTTCCAGCCCCTGACCAAGGCCGTGGGCATCAGCCCCATCCACCTGGGCGTTATCGTGGTGCTGAACCTGATGATCGGCCTGATGACCCCGCCTTACGGCCAGTCCCTGTTCATGCTCTCCGGCACCACCGGCGTACACTTCAACAAGATCGTCAAATACGTCATGCCGTGGCTGCTGCCCATGTTCATCGCCCTGCTGGCGGTCACCTTCATCGAGCCCATTACCCTGGCCATCCCCATTATGCTGGGCTTCACCGTGTTCTGATTCTTGTGCATTGACGCGCCCCGCGCGTTTTTGCGGACGGTCCGCCGGCCGGCGGCCCCGGACCGTCCAACCGTTTTGGAAAAGATCGAAAGGAGAAAATGATTCCAATGAAAAAACTGTTTGCCCTTGCTCTGGCGGCGGCCATGACCATGTCCATCGCCTCCTGCTCCGTGAGCAACAACAACGGCGGTGCCTCCTCTGGCTCTGCCTCCGGCTCCACCAGCGCCGCTGGCTCCACCAGCGCCACCGAGTCCGGCTACGTCTACGACGAGAGCGACCCCTATCCCTGCATCCCCTACTACCGTGAGGGCGACCCCAAGGGCGACCTGAACACCCAGGTCACCTCCACCGACGACATCACCTGGACCATCGCCGTCTGCCTCACCGAGTCCAACCCCCAGTCCCAGGCCATCAAGCACATGGGCGAGGAGCTGGAGAAGCTGACCAACGGCCACTTCAAGTGGGACATCTTCTATAACTCCACCCTGGGCAGCGAGTCCGAGGCCGTGGAGCTGGTCCGCAACAACACCGCCCAGTTCGTCACCTCCAACGTCACCACCATGGCCAGCTATGTGGACACCTTCGGTGTCTTCGCCCTGCCCTACCTGTTCCACAGCGAGGAGGACGAGCTGACCTACCTGACCACCAGCCCCAAGGCCTTCGAGCTGTATAAGCAGCTGGAGGAGCAGTCCGGCCTGGTCTCCCTGGGCTTCAACTGCACCGGCTCCCGCTGCCTGTCCACCAAGGGCGTGGCCCAGATCAAGTCCCCCGCCGACCTGAAGGGCGTCAAGGTCCGTTCCATGGAGGCCCAGGTGTGGCAGGACGTCATCACCTCTCTGGGTGCCACCCCCGTGCCTGTGGCCTACACTGAGCTGTACACCGCCCTCCAGACCGGCGTGGTCCAGGGCCAGGACAACCCCGTGGCCAACACCGTGGACGGTAAGTTCTACGAGGTTCTGGACACCCTGTACAAGAACGACCACTGCTACCTGGTCTCCGCCTACTATGCCAACCCCACCGCTTGGGATCAGCTGCCCAACGACTACAAGGCCGTCCTGCTGGGCCTGCTGCAGAAGTATCAGGGCAACTACTATCACGATGAGATCCTCAAGTTCCGTGAGGAGTGCGAGAAGACCGTTGCCGACGCCGGCGTGAAGATCGTGGAGCAGAGCGACCTGGATATGGACGCCTTCTACAAGAGCGCTGAGGACATGATCAACAGCAAGTACATGACCGGCTCCTATGCCGACTACGTCAACGACGTCAAGGCTACCTTCAACTACTAATTCAGCAGCCAGGCTGACATTGGTATAGGCGAGCCGCCGTCTTTACGACGGCTCGCCGCCCTCTCAACCAAACTTCCTTTGTACCGAGCCTCATCACCCGTCGGACCCGGCGGGTGATGAATTAAAGGGAAAACGTTTGCACATCGACAGACCAAAGGACTTACGAAAGGAGATCGACCTACCATGAAAAAACTGTTCGCCCTGGCCCTGGCCGCCGCAATGGCGCTCTCCATGGCCTCCTGCTCCATGAGCAGCAGCAAGCCCGCGTCCTCCTCCGCCTCCACCTCCGGCTCTGCCTCTGCCTCTGCCGCCGGCTCCACCAGCGCCGCCGAAACCGGCTTCGTCTATGACGAGAGCGACCCCTACCCCTGCGTCCCCTACTACCGCGAGGGCGACCCCAAGGGCGACCTGAACACCAAGGTCACCTCCACCGACGACATCACCTGGACCATCGCCGTCTGCCTCACCGAGACCAACCCCCAGTCCGTGGCCGTCAAGCGGATCGGCGAGGAGCTGGAGCAGCTGACCAACGGTCACTTCAAGTGGGACATCTTCTATAACTCCACCCTGGGCAGCGAGTCCGAGGCGGTGGAGCTGGTCCGCAACAACACCGCTCAGTTCGTCACCTCCAACGTCACCACCATGGCCAGCTATGTAGACACCTTCGGTGTCTTCGCCCTGCCCTACCTGTTCCACAGCGAGGAGGACCTGCTGACCTACCTGACCTCCGCCCCCAAGGCCTATGAGCTGTTCCAGCAGCTGGAGGACAAGTCCAACCTGGTCTCCCTGGGCTTCAACTGCACCGGTGCCCGCTGCCTGTCCACCAAGGGCGTCAAGCAGATCGTCAGCCCCGCCAACCTCGACGGCGTAAAGGTCCGCTCCATGGAGGCCCAGGTGTGGCAGGACGTCATCACCTCTCTGGGCGCCACCCCCGTGCCTGTCGCCTACACTGAGCTGTACACCGCCCTCCAGACCGGCGTGGTCCAGGGCCAGGATAACCCCATCGGCAACACCGTGGACGGCAAGTTCTACGAGGTCCTGGATACCCTCTATGAGAACGACCACTGCTACTGCGTCTCCGCCTACTACTCCAACCCCACCGCCTGGGACCAGCTGCCCGACGACTACAAGGCCGTCCTGCTGGGTCTGATGCAGAAGTACCAGGGCAACTTCTATCACGAGGAGATCCTCAAGTTCCGCGACCAGTGCACCCAGGTCCTGAAGGACGCCAACGTGAAGATCGTTCCCAAGAGCGACCTGGACATGGACGCCTTCTACGCCTCCGCCGAGAACATGATCAACGCCAAGTATAAGTCCGGTGCCTATGCCGACTACATCGAGGACGTGAAGACCACCTTCGGCTATTAACCCCCATCCAAACCCTGTCGGCCCGCCGGGCGGCAGCCGTGCAGAAGCCGCGCCCGGGCCAGACTCCCAGGGCGCGGCTTCTGCCCTTCAAAAAACGTTTTCCCGGCAGGCATTTGCCCGGTTTTTCCCGGTAAAAACGTACACCTTTCTATACACCAAAGGGCAAAAAATCAGCATAAATTTTTCCAATCAGCGAGACAAAGCAAAGAAAGGGTGCTATAATACGCATGGAACTGCATCTGACGAAAAAGACCGTCGTGATCACCGGCGGAGCCACCGGCATCGGCCGCGCCGCCGCCATCGAATTTCTCAAGGAGGGGGCCAATGTGGCCATTTTAGGCCGCCGTTTGCAGCCTTTGCAGGACTTTTCTGACGAAATGGCCCAGCAGGGCTACTCCGTCTACTACGAGAGCTGCGACGTCACCGACCACGACAAGGTAGCGGCCTACGCCCAGCACGTGGTGGACAAATTCGGCTCTCTCGACGTGTGGATCAACAATGCCGGCATCGCCATCGACAAACCGTTTTTAGACTTTTCTGCCGCAGATTGGCAAAAAATCTGCGATATTAACCTAAAAGCGGTGATAGATTGCACACAAATCGCCGCCCGCCACATGGTCCCCCAGAACAGCGGCGTCATCATCAACGCCTCCAGCTTCTGCTCCAAAATCCCCCACGCCAACGGCGTTCTCTATGCTGCCACGAAGGCAGCCGTCTCCAACCTGACCAAATCCACCGCCGCCGCCCTGGCCCCCTACGGCATCCGCGTGGTGGGCTACATCCCCGGCATGATCGTCACCCCCATCAGCGAGCAGATGATCGCCAGCTACAAGGAGAAGTTCACCAAAGACATCTCCCTGGGCCGCCTGGGCCGCCCGGAGGACCTGGCCAAGCCCATCGTCTTCCTGGCCTCCGACGCGGCCTGCTACATCACCGGCGTGGAGCTGGAGATCAGCGGCGGCAAATTCGCCGTTCAGGACTGCGCCATGGGTTGGCGGTTCAAAGAAGGTAAAAACGCCTGATTTTGCCCGATTCTGCAACAAAATCAGCGATTTTTCAAACGCATGATTCAGAAAGGAAGTTTTAACAATGGGAAAAGTATTGGTTTCTGCTTCTCACTTTGACACCCTGTGTAAGGATGCCTGGAAGCTGCTGGAGGACAACGGCCACGAGGTCATTTTCGATGCCACCCGCTCCTTCCCCGCTTATAGCTATGAGGAGCTGGAGAAGATCATCCCTGACATCGACGCCGCCATCATCGGCATGGACCTCTACGACGAGAAGGTCTTCCAGATCGCTCCCAAGCTGAAGTGCGTGTGCAAGTTCGGCGTCGGTGTGGACAACATCAACCTGGCCGATGCCACCAAATACGGTGTCAAGGCCTGCAACTGCCCCGGCCAGAACTCCAACGCCGTGGCCGAGCTGACCGTCGGCTTTATGATCGATGCCCTGCGCGGCGTCATCCCCCTGCACAAGGCCATGGAAAAGAGCACCTGGCCCCGCTATCTGGGCGAGGAAATGGCCGGTAAGACCGTGGGTCTGCTGGGCTTCGGTGCCATCGCCCGGGAGGTCGCCCGCAAGCTGGCCGGCTTCGACGTGAAGATCAAGGCCTATGACCTGTTCCCCAACCAGGAGGCCGCCAAGAAGCTGGGCGTCGAGATGGTCAGCCAGGACGAGATCATCGAGACCTGCGACATCGTCTCCCTCCACGCCCCCGCCACCGCCGAGAACCACCACCTGTTCAACGCCGAGACCTTCGCCCGCATGAAGGACGGCGCCTTCCTGATCAACGCCGCCCGCGGCGCTCTGGTGGACCTGGACGCCCTGGCCGCCGCCATGCTGTCCGGCAAGATCGCCGGCGCCGCCCTGGACGCCTTTGAGGTGGAGCCCCTGCCCGCCGATTCCCCCATCCTGAAGTGTGAGAACGTGGTCCTCACCCCCCACACCGGCGCGGAGAGCCGCCAGGCCTACCACAAGGTCAGCATGGTCGCCGCTCAGAACGTGATCGACACCCTGGCCGGCCGCGAGCCCAGGTTCTGGGTCAACAAGGGCTGAGAGGAGCGCACCCCCATGGAAGCAATGCTCAAGGATAAGATTGCCCTCATCACCGGCGCATCCCGGGGAATCGGAAAGGGCATCGCCCTGAAATTCGCCCAGCAGGGCGCTGCCATCCTTCTGGTTGGCCGGAAAATGCCCGGCCTGGAGGCCGCCGCCGAGGAAATTCGCGCCCTGGGCGGGAAGGCCGACTGCTTTACCGCCGACGTGGCCAAGGAGGACGACGTGACGCACCTGGTGGACCAGGTCATGGCCAAATACGGCCGGGTGGATATTCTGGTGAACAACGCCGGGATCAGCAAGGAAATGCCCCTGATGGAGATGCCCGTGTCCGTCTTTGACGAGATCATGACCACCAATATGCGGAGCGTCATGCTGGTCACCAAGGCCATCCTGCCCCACATGGTGGAGCAAAAGGGCGGCAGCATCATTAACATCGGCAGCGGGGCCGCCCTCCGGGGTCTGCCCGGCAGCGTGGCCTACTCCGCCAGCAAGGCCGCCGTGGTCTGCTTTACCCAGGCCCTGGGCGACGAGGTCCGGAAGGTGGAGCGCAACATCCGCATCAACGCCATCTGCCCCGGCCCCGTGGACACCGAGCTGTTCCAGAAGTCTGAGCGCCGCGACTTTATCCTGGCCGCCGGCGGCGACGTGTTCAGCACCGAGACCATGGGCGATGCCGCCCTGTTCCTCGCCAGCGACATGAGCAAGGGCATGAACAGCCAGGTTCTGGTCCTGCGGGGCTTTAACCGCTGGTAATTCTGCAGCTTGGCAAAAAAGTGGCAAAACCACTTTCTCGCCAAGCTGCAAACATTTTAACTGCGTTAAAATGTTATTGATTTAAGAAAAAGAGGACCCTGATGGTCCCCTTTCAAACTATCCCTCCTTCCGAATCCTTCGGTCGAAGCGAGTTTTTCGACAACACGATTTCAAAAAATCTCCCGTTTTCCGGCGGGCTCGGGATGGAGCCGTTTGCCCCAGACACCCCCTTCTCCGTTTTTGCTATTCGGCGGAGAAAGGGGCGTTTTTTTACCTTTTTCCACAAAAATCTTTTGATTCGTAAAGGACGAAATTTGGGCAAAATTGTTGCAGAACGGTGGGTTTGGGCATATAATTGTGGGCGTAAAAATTTAAGAGGCGCGCTGTGTCTCGGACAGGAGAAGTATGAATTACAAAGAAGCAAGAGTATATTTGGACGAAGTTTCCAAATACGGAAGTGTGCTTGGCTTGGAGAGCATGAGAGAGCTGCTGAACCGACTGGGGAATCCCCAGGACGATTTGAAGTTCATTCACATTTCCGGAACGAACGGCAAAGGGTCGGTGCTGGCCTATCTCTCCACGGTGCTGTCTGGTGCGGGGTATCGGACCGGACGGTATATCTCTCCCACCCTGTTCTCTTACCGCGAGCGAATCCAGGTGGACCAGGTGAGCATCGAGCGGGACGCCCTGGCCCGCCATGTGACCGACATCGCGGCGGCGGCGGCGGATATGCAGGCCCACGGTCTGCCCAGTCCCACCGCCTTCGAGGTGGAGACGGCGCTGGCGTTCCTCTATTTTAAGGAGAAGAACTGCGACATCGTGACGCTGGAGGTGGGCTGCGGCGGACTGCTGGACGCCACCAACGTGATCCGGACCACGGTGCTGGAGGTCATTGCCTCCATCAGCATGGACCACATGGACGTGTTGGGGGACACGCTGGAAAAAATCGCCCAGCAGAAGGCGGGCATTATCAAGCCCCACACCCTGGTGGCCTCCGCCGCCCAGCTGCCCGACGCGGCCCGGGTGATTGAGGACACCTGCAAGGCCCAGGACGCCTCCCTCCGGGTGGTGGACGAGAGCCAGATCCGGGACGTCCGCGCCGGGTGCGAGGCGCAGAGCTTCTCTTACAAAGACTGGGAGAACATGACCATCTCCCTGGCGGGCAGCTATCAGGTGAAGAACGCCGCCCTGGCTCTGGAGGCCCTGGAGGCCCTGCGGGGCATCGGGTTCCATCTGTCGGACCATCAGATCCGCGACGGGCTGCGGCGCACGGCGTGGCGGGGCCGGTTCACCACCCTGCAGACCGACCCGCGCATTATCATCGACGGGGCCCACAACCCCGGCGCGGCCCAGGAGCTGCGGGACTCCCTGCAGACCTACTTCCCCGACAGGACCCTCTATTACATCATGGGTATGTTCAAGGACAAGGACTACCGGAAGGTCATTGAGCTGACGGTACCCCTGGCCCGCCATGTGATCACCGTGGAGACCCCCAACAATCCCCGCGCCCTCCCTGCGGAGGCGCTGCGGGACGCCGTGGCCGTTCTCGACCCCACGGCGGAGTGCGCCGACAGCATCGCCCAGGCGGTGAGCAAGGCGCAGAGCCTGGCAAAGCCTGAGGACGTGATTGTAATTTTCGGCTCCCTCTCCTTCCTGGGCGAGGCGGCCGCTGCCGTAGAAAAGGAGGGCAAGCACTGATGGATTCTGAGAAGATCAAAGAGGGCGTGCGCCTGATCCTCAGCGGGATCGGCGAGGACATCCACCGGGAGGGACTGCTGGAGACCCCCGACCGCATTGCGCGGATGTATGAGGAGCTGGCCGGGGGCTACACCGACGACGCCGCCAAGCACCTGAAAAAGCGGTTCCATGTGGACAACAACGACATGGTGCTGGAAAAGGACATCCACTTCTACTCCTTCTGCGAGCACCACATGCTGCCCTTCTATGGCAAGGCGGCCATTGCCTACATCCCCAACGGGGAAGTGGTGGGGCTGAGCAAGATGGCCCGGACCGTGGAGGTGTTTGCCAAGCGGTTCCAGCTGCAGGAGCGGCTCACCGCCCAGATCGCCGACGCGTTTATGGAGGAGCTGAAGCCCCAGGGCGTGATGGTCCTCATCCAGGCGGAGCACATGTGCATGACCATGCGGGGCATCAAGAAGCCGGGCACGCAGACCGTTACCGTGGTCACCCGCGGGGTGTTTGACGACAACGAGCATTTGCAGACCAGCTTCTATCGGATGCTGGAGCACCGGGGATGAACCGGGTAAACCGCATCTGCCGCCACCCCCTGTGGCGGGACTGCATGGAGCAGATTCGCGGGCTGGAGCAGGACCGGGCGTTCTGCCGCCACGATCTGGAGCACCTTCTGGCGGTGGGACGGCTGGCCTATATTGAAACTCTGGAGCGCGGGCTGGGCGTGGACAAGGAGCTGATCTACGCCGCCGCCCTGCTCCACGACGCGGGACGGCACTTGCAGTACACCCAGAACATCCCCCACGACCAGGCCGGGGCCAGGCTGGCGGGGGAAATTATGGCGGACTGCGGCTTCTCCCCCGAGGAAATCGCCCAGGTGCAGGACGCCATTCTCCACCACCGCCGCCGGGATACCGACGGGGGGGACGGGCTGGCGGGGCTGCTGTATCGGGCGGACAAGGCCTCCCGCGCCTGTCTGTTCTGCAAGGCGGAGCCGGAGTGCAACTGGTCCCCGGCGCAGAAAAATATGTCTCTGCGGGCCTGAAAAGACCAACCATACGATCATCACGCCCGCCCGTCCCCAACCGGGACGGGCGGGCTGCTAAGGAGCATTTTTGCCATGAATATGAAAATCGGAACCCGTACCTTTGATGTGAGCCATGACTGCTCCATCATGGGTATTCTGAACGTCACCCCCGACTCCTTCTCTGACGGCGGGCAGTGGAACAATCTGGACGCCGCCCTGCGGCACACCGGCGACATGATCCAGCAGGGCGCCGGCATCGTGGATGTGGGCGGCGAGTCCACCCGGCCCGGCCATGTGCAGATCTCCGTGCAGGAGGAGATCGACCGGGTGGTGCCGGTGATCGAGGCCATCAAGAAGAATTTCGACATCCCCGTCTCCATCGACAGCTACAAGAGCCCGGTGGTGGAGGCCGCCCTGAAGGCCGGGGCCGACCTGGTGAACGACGTGTGGGGCCTGAAATACGACCGGAAGGTGGCCGACCTCATCGCCCGGTATCAGGTCCCCTGCTGCCTGATGCACAACCGGGAGCAGGCCAACTACACCAGCTTCCTGGACGAGTTCTGCCAGGATATGCAGGCGTCGCTGGACATCGCCAAGGCCGCCGGGATCGCCGACGAGCAGATCATTCTGGACCCCGGCGTGGGCTTCGGCAAGAACTATGAGCACAACCTGACCATCATCCACCACCTGGAGCGGCTGTGCGATATGGGCTACCCCGTGCTGCTGGCTACCTCCCGGAAGTCCTGCATCGGCCAGGCCCTGGACCTGCCCACCGACCAGCGGGTGGAGGGCACCCTGGTCACCACCGTGATGGGCGTTTTGAAGGGCGCGGCCTTTGTCCGGGTCCACGACGTGAAGGAGAACCTGCGGGCCATCCGCATGACCCAGGCCATCCTGCGGGACGGAAAGGACGGCTGACCGTGCATCTGCCTTACGACGAGATCCATGTGGAAAATCTGGAGGTCTTTGCCCGCCACGGGGTGTTCCCGGAGGAGAACCGGCTGGGGCAGAAGTTTCTCATCTCCCTCACCCTGTTCACCCACACCCGGCCGGCGGGGACGGCGGACTGCCTGACCCAGTCCATCCACTACGGAGAGGTCAGCGCCTTTCTCACCGACTATATGCACGAGCACACCTATCAGCTCATCGAGACGGCGGCGGAGCACATGGCCGAGGAACTGCTGCTGCGCTGGCCCCTGCTGAAGGGCGTCACCCTGGAGCTGAAAAAGCCCTGGGCCCCGGTGGGGCTGCCCCTGGAGACCGTGTCGGTGAAGATCACCCGGTTCTGGCACACAGCGTACATCGCCCTGGGGTCTAACCTGGGGGACAAGAGGGCCTATCTGGACGGGGCGGTGCAGGCCCTGGACCAGGTGCGGGGCTGCCAGGTGAAGAAGGTGTCCTCCTATCTGGTCACCCCGCCCTACGGCGGCGTGGAGCAGGATGATTTTCTCAACGGCTGTCTGGAGCTGAAGACCTTTCTGCCCCCCCATGAGCTGCTGGACCGCCTTCACGACATCGAGCAGGCCGCCCACCGGGAGCGGCTGGTCCACTGGGGTCCCCGGACGCTGGATCTGGATATTCTCCTCTACGACGACCTGGTGCTGGACGACGAGGACCTGATCATCCCCCACGCGGAGATGCATCTGCGGGACTTTGTGCTGCGGCCCCTGGGGGAGATCGCGCCCCACCGGCGGCATCCGGTGCTGGGGGAGACGGTGGCGGCGCTGGCAAAGCAGGTCTGCGGAGAGTAACGCGCGCTGCGGGCGGAATCAAAAAAGCCACCAAGCGGGGGTCAGGAGGAATTCTCTTGGCCCCCTGTGATTTCACCTTCCCAACGGGGGGAAACTATGCTATAATAGGGGCAAACATGATAATTTGACCGATAAAGAAGGTTTTTACTATGACAATGCAACCCCGTATCTGCTATGTGGTGGGCGCCATGTCCCTGTCTCTGGCGCTGCGGCCCACCCCGGCCCCGGGCGATTATGTCATCGCCGCCGACCGGGGCTATGACTCGCTGATGGCCTACGGCGTCAATCCCGACCTGGTGGTGGGGGATTTCGACTCTCTGGGGTCGGTGCCCAAGCACCCCAACGTAATCCAGCTCCCCGCCGAGAAGGACGACACCGACATGGTCTTTGCCCTCCGCCGGGGCCTGGAGCTGGGCTACCGCCGCTTTGTTCTGCTGGGCGGCGTGGGCGGACGGCTGGAGCACACCCTGGCCAACCTCCAGCTGCTGGACTGGCTCACGGTGCAGGGGGCCCAGGGCTTCCTGGCCGGAGAGAAGACCGCCGCCACCGCCATCCGGAACAGCTCCGTCGCCTTCCCCGCCGGGATGAGCGGCTATCTGTCCGTCTTCTGCAGCAGCGGCGCGGCCAGGGGGGTCACCCTCTCCGGGCTGAAATATCCCCTGAGCGACTACACCATGGAAAACAGCTTCCCCGTGGGCGTGAGCAACGAATTTCTGGGGGAGCCCGCCACCGTCCGGGTGAAGGACGGCTCCCTCCTGCTGCTGTGGGAGGAGAAGGGCGACTTCTACACCCGTCTGCCCCGGCTGTGGGCCGCGGCGGAATAACGGTTCAACTGCGACGAAAGGAACGTGTTTATGGAACCCATCAAAGCACTGGTTCTGGCGGCCGGAAAGGGCACCAGACTGCAAACCGAGGGCATCGACCTGCCTAAGGTCCTGCGTCAGGCGGACGGAAAGCCCCTGCTGCACTATGTTCTGAACAGCCTGTCCTTCCTGCCCCCCGAGGATGTGATCCTGGTGGTGGGCTGGAAGAAGGAGGCCGTGCTGGCCGCCTTCCCCCAGTATCCCCACGCGGTGCAGGAGGAGCTGAACGGCACCGGCGGCGCCGTCCAGTTCGCCGCCCCCCTGCTGAAGGACTGCCCCGGCCACCTGATCGTCTGCTGCGGCGACGCACCCCTGATGAAGCAGGCGACCTTCCAGGCCCTGGTCCGCACCCATCTGGAGCAGGGCAACGAGTGCACCATGCTCTCTGCCCGCCTGTCCGAGGGGGGCAGCTACGGCCGGGTCCTCCGGGAGGCGGACGGCACCTTCCAGCGCATCGTCGAGGCCCGGGACTGCACCCCGGAGCAGGCTGCGGTCACTGAGGTGAACACCGGCACCTATGTCTTCCACATCCCCGCCCTGCTGTCTGTGCTGGATCAGCTGAGCAAGGACAACGCCCAGGGCGAGCTCTATCTCACCGACGTCCCCGCCCTGCTGAAGGCCCGGGGCCAGCGGGTGGGCCTGTGCGACACCTGCTCCCCCAACGAGATGCTGGGGGTCAACACCGTGGAGCAGCTGGCCCAGGTGGAGACCCTCCTCCGCCGGGAGAAGGCCCATGGCTGACCGGAACAGCGAGAAGGACCTGCGCCTGGCTGTGCTCATCGACGCGGACAACGCCTCCCGCACCGCCATGAAGGACGTGATGGCCGAGGTGGCCGCCTACGGCACCCCCACCATCAAGCGCATCTACGGCGACTGGACCACCCCCAATATGTCCACCTGGAAGGCCATCCTGCTGGAGTGCGCCATCACCCCCATCCAGCAGTACAGCTACACCACCGGGAAGAACTCCACCGACTCTGCCATGATCATCGACGCCATGGACATCCTGTACTCCGGCAACTGCGACGGCTTTGTGCTGGTCTCCAGCGATTCCGACTTCACCCGGCTGGCCGTCCGCCTGCGGGAGGCGGGGATGAAGGTCTACGGCATGGGCGAGAAGAAAACCCCCAAGCCCTTTATCGTGGCCTGCGACAAGTTCGTCTATATCGAGGTCATCCGGGCCGCCGCCCAGAAGGCCGCCCGGCAGGAGCGGGAGTCCGCCGCCCCCAAGCCCTCCCGCCGGGACACCAAGCCCTCGGCCAGCCCCGTCCCCCGGGACGTGGTGGAGCTGATCGCGGAGTCTCTGGACACCCTGGAGGACGAGGACGGCCTGGCCCACATGGGCAAGCTGGGCAACCTCCTGCTGAAAAAGCAGCCCGACTTCGACCCCCGAAATTACGGCTTCTCCAAGCTCTCCAAGCTCATCCGCGCCTTGGAGCGCTTTCAGATCGTCCCCGTGGGCGAGGAGAATGCGGAGTTTTATGTGCGGGACCTGGGGGAGGAGAAATAAATCAGAGCGCCTTGGGGCATTGCTATGCTTCAAGGCGCTCAGCTTGTGGAAAAAGCGGCGCGCCCCCTTTTTGACGGGCTGCAAAGCACAATCCCCCCGTGTTCGGGGCTGATACAAAGGAGAACCGCGCGATGTTCGGACGGAAGAAAGCCACTGCGCCCCAGCAGCAGGAGAAGCTGGGACTTTATATTCATATTCCCTTCTGCCGCAGCAAGTGTGACTACTGCGACTTTTATTCCCTGGCCAACCGGGAGGACCGGATGGACGACTATCAGAAGGCCCTGCTGGCCCACCTGAGGGAGACCGCCCCCCTGGCCCAGGACATTCCGGTGGATACCGTCTACTTCGGCGGCGGCACCCCCAGCTTTTATGGGGAGAAGCGCCTGCGGGAGCTGCTGGCGGCCATCAAAAAAGAGTTCCGTGTGGAGAAGGAGGCGGAGATCACCCTGGAGGCCAACCCGGACAGCGTGGACCTGAAGGCCCTTCGGGCGCTGCGGCGGGCGGGGTTCAACCGCCTGTCCCTGGGGATGCAGTCCGCCTGTCCGGCGGAGCTGGAGGCGGTCCACCGCCCCCACACGGTAAAGCAGGTGGACGAGGCCGTGACCGCCGCCAAGAAGGCCGGGTTCAAGAACCTGTCCCTGGACCTGATCTACGGTCTGCCCGGCCAGACCATGGACAGCTGGAGGGCCACGGTGGAGCACGCCCTGTCCCTCATCCCCCAGCACCTGTCCTGCTACGGGCTGAAGGTGGAGGAGGGCACCCCCCTGGCCGCCCGGGTGGAGGCCGGGGAGACGCTGCCCGACGACGACGCCCAGGCCGACCTGTATCTCTGGACGGTGGGCCGCCTGGCCCGGGCGGGGTTTGAGCAGTATGAAATTTCCAACTTCGCCAAGCACGGCTTCCCCTCCCGGCACAATCTGCGCTACTGGCTCATGCGGCCCTATGCGGGCTTCGGCCCCGGGGCGCACTCCGACTTCGGCGGGCGGCGGTACGCCTGGGTGCGGGACCTGGACCAATATATCCAGGGCGTGCTCCAGGGGGGCAGCATTGTAGACAGCGAGGAGCTCATCCCCCGGCGGGCGCGGGGGGGCGAGTATCTGATGCTCCGCCTCCGCACCACCCAGGGCATTGACGAGTGGGAGTATCGCGGGGACTATTTTATGGACTTTGAACCCATCGAGGCCCGGCTGCGGGAGTTCCAGACCCAGGGCTGGGCGGAGAAGACCGAGACCGGCCGCTGGCGGCTGACGCCCAAGGGCTTTCTGGTCTCTAACCAGCTGATCGGCGATCTGATGGAGCGGCAGGAGCAGGAGGAGTTCTCCCGGCTGCTGCCCAAGGCCCGGGCCCAGTTTTTAGGGCGGCAGTAAGGCGGTCTTCAGCTTGTCTAAAAAGTGGCTTCGCCGCTTTTTTGACAAGCTGCAAACATTTTAACTCCGTTAAAATGTTATTGATTTCAAGGAAAGGGAACCCTGACGGTTCCC
>URTG01000008.1 GCA_900550705.1 uncultured Eubacteriales bacterium
AGGTCTTGCCTTTTGCCTTGCTATTGATAGAGGCAAATGCTACAATTAAATTATAAAATGTATGCGTTTACATATTTTTACGCTACCTTTCTCAAAAAGCGTTTAAGTCCTTTATTTATAGGGGTCTTAGCAATTAAAGAAGGGAACAAATGTAAGTGCAAATAGATGATACCTTTGAAAAGGAGGCAATTCCATGAAAAAGTTGTTGATCGTTTATTATTCGTGGTCCAATGGCAACACGGAGCGGATTGCCAAAAAGCTCCAGAGCGTTGCAGGCGGCGACCTTTTGAAAATCGATACCGCCGTGCCCTATTCCGGCAGCTACGATGATGTGGTGGATCAGGGCCAGCGGGAAGTGAATCAGGGCTATGAGCCGGAGCTGAAGCCGCTGAATGTGAATCCTGCCGATTACGATGTGATCGCAGTCGGAACGCCTACATGGTGGTATACGATGGCCCCTGCGGTAAAGACGTTCCTGCACAAAAATACCTTTGCCGGAAAGACCGTCGTTCCTTTTATGACCAACGGCGGCTGGCCCGGCCACGTTATCCGGGATATGAAAAATGCTTGTACCGGCGCGAAAATTGCCTGTGAAATGCAGGTGAAGTTCGATTCCAATGGCGGTGACCACCTGGAAACGCCGGCGGCCAACATCGACGCCTGGGCACGGGACGTCAAAGCGCTGCTGTAAAATGGAAGAGCAGCAGGTGTGCCTGCATCTGTCGCAGGATGCGGCCGCTGCCGCCCAGAAATGCGTAGTTTCATCTTGCCGGTACGCGATAAGTGCTGAAAACAAATGGATGTACAGTTCATTAACTGTACACCCATTTGCTCGTCATATTGTGCTGTTGTCCTTCAGATCAACCCCAAACCTCCTGGGCGATTTCCTTCACCAGCGTCAGCTTTTTCCACTGGTCCTCGTCGGTGAGCAGATTGCCCTCCTCGGTGGAGGCGAAGCCGCACTGGGGGCTCAGGGCCAGCTGGTCCAGGGGGACGTACTTGGCGGCCTCGTGGATGCGGGCGATGATGTCGGCCTTGTTCTCCAGCTTGGCCTCCTTAGAGGTCACCAGGCCCAGCACCACCTTCTGCTTCTGAATGCAGCGCAGAGGCTCAAAGCCGCCGGCGCGGTCGCTGTCATACTCCAGGAAGAAGCCGTCCACGTTGCAGTGGGCGAACAGGATCTCCGCCACAGGCTCATAGCCGCCGGAGGAGGACCAGGTGGAGCGGAAATTGCCCCGGCAGATGTGCATGGTGATGGTCATGTCGGCGGGCTTGGCCTCCAGCACCTTGTTCAGGACGTAGACGTACTTGCGGCCCACCTCGTCCACGTTGATGCCCCGCTTGGCATAGGCCTCCCGCTTCTCGGCGGAGCAGAACTCGCCCCAGGAGGTGTCGTCCAGCTGGAGATAGCGGCAGCCGGCGGCGTAGAACGCCTTCACCGCCTTCTGATAGGCGGCGGCCAGGTCGTCCAGCAGGACCTGCTCGTCCTGATAGCGCGGGATGGGCTGGTAGTTAGGCTCCCGGACGCAGCAGATCAGGTGGAGCATGGAGGGGGAGGGGATGCACTGCTTGGCCTGCACACCGTCCTCGCCGGAGATCTTGTTCAGGAACTTGAAGTGTGCCAGGAAGGGGTGGTCCTCGGGGAAGTCCAGCTTGTCCACGATCTTCACCGTCTCCGCCTTGGGCTGGAAGCCCTGAAAGGCCACGGAGAAGTGCTCGGCCTTTACCTTCTGGGTGCCGGACAGGCCCCACAGAAAGTCCATGTGCCAGAAGGAGCGGCGATACTCGCCATCGGTGACGGCGCGGAGGCCCACATTCTCCTCCTTGCGGACCAGGCCGCGGATCTCCTGGTCCTCCACGGCGGTCAGCTCCTGGGCGGAGAGCTGGCCGGCGGCGAACTTCTCCCGGGCGGTCTTGATGGCCTGGGTGCGGAGGAAGCTGCCGACAATATCGTAACGGTAGGGGGCGTTCTGAGACATGAGAAACAAATCCTTTCTGTGCTCCGGGGGAGCGGTGTTGTATTTCCTATGCCCCTAGTATACTTATCCGGGGCCGGTTTGTAAAATAGAAAAAACCGCCGCTTCGCCATAGTCTGAGACTATACCAAAGCGGCGGCCGCAAACCCGGTCAGTCCAGCGAGTGGATCTTCTGGTTCAGGATCTGGATGTACTGCTCCGCCAGAAAGCTGGGCTTGGCCTGGCGGTGGACGATGTAGCCGATGTCCATCTGGTCGTCCACGTCCAGGGGGATGGCCACAATGTTGCTGCCGTTCAGCGATTCGTTGATGACGCCGCTGCAAATGGTGTAGCCGTCCAGACCGATGAGCAGATTGAACAGGGTGGCCCGGTCCCGGACCAGAATGTCCTTTTTGTGGGCCAGGGTGCTGAGAATTTCCTCGGAAAAGTAAAAGGAATTGTGCTCCCCCTGCTCATAGGACAGGCGGGGGAAGGACTCCAGGTCCTCCAGCGAGACCCGCTCCTGCCGGGCCAGGGGGTTCGTGGTGCTGACGAACACATGGGGCGCGGCCTTGAACAGGGAGTGGAACCGCAGGTCGTTCTCCCGCAGGGTCTTTTTCAGCACCGTCTCGTTGAACCGGTTGAGATAGAGCACCCCCACCTCGCTGCGGAGCTTGGCCACGTCCTCGATGATCTCATAGGTCTGTGTCTCCCGCAGACTGAAATCGTACTCGTCCCCGCCGAACTGCCGCAGCAGGGCCACAAAGGCCTCCACCGCGAAGGAGTAGTGCTGGGTGGAGATACAGAACCGCCGCTTGCCCGTTTTGCCGCCCAGATACCGCTCCTCCAGCAGCTGGGCCTGCTCCACCACCTGCCGGGCGTAGCCCAGAAAGGTCTCCCCCTCCTTGGACACCGTGATCCCCCGGTTGCTGCGGTGGAAGATGGTCACGCCGATCTCCTGCTCCAGGTCCTTGATGGCGTTGGTCAGACTGGGCTGCGTGATGAACAGCTCCCGCGCCGCATCGCTGACGGTGCCCTTGGCGGCCACGGTGAGCACATAGTTGAGCTGCACCAGCGTCATGGCTCTGCCTCCTCTCATAAAAAGTGGGCCGTCCTGTTCCAGGCGGCCCGAACAAAATATCATTATAGCACACGAAGGCTGTTTGTGCCAGAGGTACAGAAAAACTTTGTGCACCTGCACAAAGCTGGTGAAAATCACAGAAAACCCTTGACACTAGTGAGATGAAGTGGTATAGTGTAGCCAAGATAAGAAAGGGTGAATCCAATGTACTAAGTCCTTTCCGAACCGATCCAAATCCAAAGCTCCCGTGACCTGTTTGAAGAAGAACTTGCTTTGATTCCGCATCCAGTCTCATATATGAGCATAGAGAACCAATGAAGTTCCAAACACCGGTGTATTAGAGAACGAAGACGAACCCTTCTTCTTCCTGGGAAGCACACAGGAGACTGTGGAGATCGGGTATTCCGTAGAAAGCGAGGTCGAACGATGGTAGAGCCCAAGCATCATGGCAACTAACCTCAGCCGTTTATTCAGCGGTTGGGGTTAGTTGCTTTTTTGCGCCCTTTTTGCTATACTGGCAGAACTATGGAGAGACAGAGGTGACCCCCATGACCCGGGAGGAATTCGACCAACAGTATACCCAGGGCCTGAACCCCCAGCAGCGGGAGGCGGTCCACACGGCGGAGGGACCGGTGCTGCTGCTGGCCGTGCCGGGCAGCGGAAAGACCACCGTGCTGGTCACCCGGCTGGGCTATCTGGTGTGCTGCCTGGGGGTGCCGCCGGAGGAGATCCTGACCATGACCTACACCGTGGCGGCCACCGAGGAGATGCGCCAGCGCTTCGGCGCCCGCTTCGGCCGGGACCGGGCGGCGGCCATGGAGATCCGCACCATCAACGGCGTGTCCGCCAAGATCATCGAGTATTACAGCCGCAACCACGGCAAGGGCGAGCCCTTCTCCGTGGTGGAACATCACGAGGCCGCCCGTCTGGTCAGCCAGCTGTATCAGGAGCTCTACGGCGAGTTCCCCGACGAGGGGACCGTCCGAGACGTCCGCACGGAGATCACCTTCATCAAAAACAGTATGCTCACCCAGGCGGAACTGGAGGAGCGGGACTGCCTTCTGGACCGGATGCCCCAGCTCTACCGCCGCTACTGCGCCGCCCTGCGCCGCCGCCGGTGGATGGACTACGACGACCAGATGACCTACGCCCTCACCATCCTCCGCACCTGCCCGCCGGTGCTGGACTACTTCCGCCGCCGGTTCCGCTATCTCTGTGTGGACGAGGCCCAGGACACCTCCAAGGTCCAGCACGCCCTCATCCGTCTGCTCACCGGCGACCGGGGCAACCTGTTTCTGGTGGGGGACGAGGATCAGAGCATCTACGGCTTCCGCGCCGCCTGTCCGGAGGCCCTTATGCGCTTTTCCCAGGACTACCCCGGGGCACGGGTGCTGCTGATGGAGGAGAACTACCGCTCCACCCGGGAGATCGCCCAGGCGGCCCAGCGGTTCGTCTCCGCCTGCCGCTTCCGCTATGCCAAGTCCCTGCGCCCCACCCGGGGGTCCGGCCAGCCGGTGCAGCGGGTGTGGACCCTGGACCGCCGGGGGCAGTACGACTACCTGGTAGAGGTGGCCCGCCATCCGGAGGGGGAGACGGCGGTGCTCTATCGGAACAACGACAGCGCTCTGCCCCTCATCGACCGCATGGAGCGGGAGGGCATCCCCTATCAGTGCCAGCGCACCGGCGACCTGTTCACCAGCTTTTTTGCCCATAAAGTGGTCAGCGACGTGACGGACATCCTCCGCTTTGCCTACGACCGGCACGACGGGGCGCGCTTTCTGCGAATCTACTACAAAATGGGCTGCGGCCTGCCCAAGGCGGCGGCCCTGTTCGCCCAGAGCTGGGCGGAGGAGACGGGGGAGGACCTGCTCACCGCCGCCCTGGCCTTCCCCGACCTCACCGACTTCGCCCGGGAGGGCGTCCAGCGCCTGCAAAGTCTGCTGCCCGCCCTGACCGAGGACGACGGGGAGAACGCCCTCCTCCGCGTCTGGCAGGAGTTGCGCTACGGCAGCTATGTCCAGGAGAAGAAGCTGGACACCGGCAAGCTGGATATCCTGCGGATGCTGGCCCGGGACCAGCCCAGCCCGGCGGCCCTGCTGGACCGGCTGGACCAGCTGCGGACGCTGATTCAGAACCATCAGAACGACCCGGCGGTGCCGTTTGTCCTCTCCACCATCCACGCCAGCAAGGGCCTGGAATTTGGGCGGGTCTATCTGCTGGACGTGCTGGACGGCATCCTGCCTATGAATCCCACCCCGTCCCTCCAGGACGAGGAGGCGGTGAAGGAGTATGAGGAGGAGCGGCGGCTCTACTATGTGGCCATGACCCGGGCCAGGGAGGCGCTGTATCTGTTTGAGTGTTACGGCAAGGAATCTGCCTTTACAGCTGAGGTCCTGGCCGCCCTGCCCCGCCCGGTGGGGGAGGAGGGGGACGCCCTGGACTTTCTGAATCGGAACCTGTGCGGCAAGCACTACCGGGACAGGACCCGGGGCCGGGGCCGCATTCTGGCCCAGTGCGGCACGGAGCTGCTGGTGGAGTACGACGCCGGGGACCGGGAGAAGCTGACCCTGGGCCAGATGATCGACCGCCGGGACCCCACTGTCCGCTACCGCCCCGCCACCCACCGGGAGCGAATGGTCCCCCGGACCGCCCCGGCCCAGGCCCCCACCCTGTCCCCGGGAGAGCAGGTGATTCACCGCGTTTTCGGCCCCGGCGCCGTACTGGCGGTGGAGGGGGACATCGCCCAGGTAGATTTCGGCCCGGAGCGGGGCGCCAAACGCCTGGCCATTCTCTCCTGCTTCCGCAGCGGCTTGCTCCGGCGGGCCGCGCAATAGAGCAAAAAACAGGCTGTCACAAAGGGTACATCCTTTTGTGACAGCCTGTTTTGCCTTCAATTTTTCGTCGTATCCGTCGTATCCGTCGTAGGGGCCGCTGTCCCCAGCGGCCCGTTCCGGTGGTGACCAGGTCGTCGCGGGCCGATGAGGACATCGGCCCCTACCTATTTTGTCTCTATGGGAGGTCAGCAGATCCCCGCCGTCTCCTCCTGCACCACATAGCAGGCCCGGCCCCGGGCCTTGGCCTGGTACAGGGCGTTGTCTGCGGCGGTGAGCAAGGATGTCTGCGGGCAGGGACAGGTGAAGACCTGTACCCCGATGCTGAAGCTGATGCTCATATCGGGCAAAACCAGGGACAGCTGTTCCTGGAGCCGGTCCAGCGCCGCCTCCAGCTCCGCCCGGGGGAGGGGGGAGTCGATCAGCACGGCGAACTCGTCACCGCCCACCCGGCCCACCAGGCCCAGGTCGGCGAAGGTGTCCCGCAGCAGCGCCCCCGCGCCTTTCAGCACCTGGTCCCCCACCGGGTGGCCCAGGGTGTCGTTCACCGTCTTGAAGTGGTCCACGTCCAGGAACAGGAACCAGCCCTGCCCGGCCGGCGCGTCCCACACCTGGCGGCAGCGGTGAAGAAACAGCCGCCGCCCCATCACGCCGGTGAGCACGTCGATCTCGCGCTCATACTCCCGGCTGGACATATACTGATAGGTCAGCTCCAGCAAGATCAGCGCCAGCCAGTTCAGCGTCAGCACGATGAGGAGAAACTGGATCTGAAGGCGGAACAGGTCCCCGCTGACGGCGGGATCGATCGCCACCTGGTGCCGCGCCAGCATAACGGTCATCCGCTGGTGAATATAGAAGGCGGCCGCCAGCGCCACCCCCTGGATGCCCAGCTCAAACAGGGTGAACAGCTGGCGGATGTGGGGGAGCGTGGGAATTTCCCGGTTGGCCTGGTCCACCCGCTCCCGCAGCCGCTGGACGGCAGGCAGGCGGAACAGCAGCCACAGCCCGTCCACCAGAGTCACGGCGATGAGTGCAACCACCAGGTCCTTCCACTGGAGGGGAAGCGCCAGCATCGGCGTGTACCCCAGCGCGGGAAACAGCGCAGCCAGGGCGGAGTAGACCAGCAGCGCGTGGAGCGTGGGGGCCAGCGCGGCGCACACCGCCAGCCAGGCCCGGGCGTGGGGCCGCTTCTTCACGGCGGCGAAGCTCAGCCCCACCAGCAGCCCGAACAGCGCCCGGGTGCCCAGAGAGAGCACCAGGCTGGCCAGCGGCGCACCGCTGACGAAGGGGGAGAACACCCGGTCCCCGGCCAGCACATAGCAGGCGGAGGCTTTATAGATACTGGCCAGCCCGAACAACACCCCCATCACCGTGGACGACACCGGCCCCAGCAGCAGGGCGGCGGCCAGAACGGGCAGATAGGCAATGGTAACGGAGATGGGCGGAGCATGGAGATAGCCCAGTCCGGTAAAGGATAGAATCAGCTCCAGACAGAGCAGCAGCCCGAACACATAGTCGTGGAAGCCGTGCTGCTTAGAGGCCGAGCGGGGGCGAGACATACAGCGACCCTCCCTGGTATCAAAAAATTCGGAAAAAACTAGGATTTGCTCATTCACTGAAATCAGTATAGAGTATCTTAAAGGAAAAGTCAATCGAATCCCGGGGGAAACCGCCGTTTTTCCCACCTTTTGCTTGCCAGAAAACGGGGAACATGATACCATGGAGCCAATTCCGAAATGATTTGAAGAAAGAGGGAATCCCCATGCCCAACGTCATCCCCATCGCCCGCCCCGACGCCCCGGAGCTGGACGTCTACGCCCGCCTCACCGAGGCCCAGCTGCGGAATCGCCGCCGCCCGGAGGACGGCCTGTTCATCGCCGAGAGCGCCGTGGTCATCGGCCACGCCCTGGACCGGGGCTATCAGCCCGTCTCCCTGCTCATGGAGCGGCGGCAGCTGGAGGGGAAGGACCGCGCCCTGGCGGAGCGGGTGGGGGACGTGCCCATCTATGTGGGGGAGCGGGAGACGCTGGAGCAGCTGACGGGCTACGCCCTGACCCGGGGCGTGCTGTGCGCCATGCGCCGCCCCGCCCTGCCCACGGTGGAGCAGGTGTGTGCCGGGGCCCGGCGGCTGGCGGTGCTGGAGGGCATTGTAGACGCGGCCAACGTGGGGGCCATCTTCCGGGCCGCCGCCGCCCTGGGCATGGACGGCGTGCTGCTCTCGCCCACCTGCATCGACCCCCTGTGTCGCCGGGCGGTGCGGGTGAGCATGGGCACCGTGTTTCAGGTCCCCTGGACCCGCCTGGGCCAGCGCCCCGCCGACTGGCCCGCCGCCGGCCTGACCCAACTCCGCGCCCTGGGCTTCACCACGGCGGCCATGGCCCTGGACCACCGGGCCATCTCCGTGGACGACCCCCAACTGCACGGGGCAGAGAAGCTGGCCCTGCTCCTGGGCACCGAGGGCGACGGCCTGTCCCCCGC
Source organism: uncultured Eubacteriales bacterium (assembly GCA_900550705.1). GTDB lineage: Bacteria > Bacillota > Clostridia > Oscillospirales > Oscillospiraceae > Lawsonibacter. The sequence goes on from URTG01000008.1 coordinate 8,346, forward strand.
CGCCATTGCCCAGTGCGACCACACCGTCTGCATCCCCATGAGCCACGGCGTAGACTCCCTCAACGTAGCCGCCGCCAGCGCCGTGGCCTTCTGGGAGCTGCGGGTGCGAAACTAAAACGCCAGATTTTTCCAAACCTCCAACTCCTTCCCCTGGCATAACCCGGAAAATATTGAGGATACTACCCAATGTCGAACAACCACAAACGGACAGAAAAAGGGGTTTTCCAAATGAAAGCAACTGGAATCGTGCGGCGGATCGACGACCTGGGCCGGGTGGTGATCCCCAAGGAGATTCGCCGCACCCTGCGGATCAGAGACGGCTGCCCGCTGGAAATCTATACCGATGCCGACGGCGGGGTGGTCTTCCGCAAATACTCCCTGATGGAGGGGCTGACGGATTTTTCCGGCCAGCTGTGCGAGACGCTGTACCGCACCTGCGGCCGGGCGGCGGTCATTACCGACCGGGACCGCTGCATCGCGGCGGCGGGCCTGCCCCGGAAGGAGGTGCTGTCCCGCGCCGTCTCCGGCGACCTGGTCCGGGTGATGGAGAAGCGGCAGATCTATCAGCACCGCCAGGGGGAACCCAAGCTGCCCCTGCGGGAGGGGGAGGAGACGGCCTTCTGGCTGGACACCGCCGCCCCCATTCTGTCCCAGGGGGACGTGCTGGGCTGTGTGCTGTTCACCGCCCCCGAGGGGCAGGGGGAGGGCGGCGAGGTGGAGTACAAGCTGGCCCAATCCGTGGCCGCCTTTCTGGGGCGGCAGATGGAAAGCTGAAAAACCGGCTGTCGCGTGCAACGACAGCCGTTTTTTGCGTGATTTCGTTACTCTGCGGCTGCTTTTTCCCTTGGCGCGGGGGCGGTCTGGGTCACGGAGAACAGAGACCCCAGCAGCAGCTTTCCCACCCAGACGAAGAACAGCAGCACCAGAATGGGGATGAGGCAGGAGGTGACGATCATCACCGCCAGCGCCTCCAGCAGCCGGTTCACCATGGTCTTGAACCGGTCGATGGCGCCGGACACCGCCCCGGTGACGGTGCCGGTCACCTTAGAGAACAGGCCGGACAGCCCGCCGGAGGAATCGGTGTTGCCCTGGGCGTCCTGGGCGGCCTGCTGAGCGTCCTCCGCCGTCTCCTTGGCCTGGGAGAGGGTGGCGGAGATGGATGCCTCGTAGGTCCTCTCAATGAGTCCGGAGACCCAGATGCTGGCCGGGACCACCAGAGCCACCGCCAGTCCAAAGGCCGCCAGCCGCAGGGCCAGCCGGCGCAGGCCGTCTTTATGGAGAAAGACGTTGACCGCCGCCAGGCCGCAGGCGGCGGGGACCAGCAGATAGAAGGCCGCCCCGGCGGTGATGGTCAGCAGGTACTTTTCCAAAAAAATGGCGCACAGGACGATGAGAAAATAGCCGCTGAGGTCGGCCAGCTTCTCCGCAATGGGGGTGGCCAGGTCACCGGGCAGCAGGGTGATGGCGGCGGAGCCTGCCGTGGCTGCGGCGGTCAGGTCCAGAACGGTGGACTGCTTCTCCTCCAGCGCGGCCAGGGAGGCCTGGTGAAAGCTGGGGTCGGTGGTGGCTCGGGCCACCACAAGGATGGATAGGGCCGCAATCACCAGCCAGGCGGCGGCCATCGGCAGGGAACGCTTGAACACAGGGCGCAATCGAAGCTCCTCCTTTTTGAACACAAAATGGTGCTTCTATCATACACAGTCCGCAAAAAATGTCAAGCGGCGGGGGAAATTGCTTGCGTTTTTTTGAGGGAGCGTGTAAAGTAGAGAGAGAAACGGTAGCAGACTGTCAAAAAAGCGGCGAAGCCACGTTTTCGACAAGCTGACGGTAGGCCGGAGAAGGGTTCCCGGCCGGAACAGGAGGAAGGCATGAATCGAATTTCCAAGCGGGTCCTGGCCGGGGCCCTGTCTTTGACCTTAGTGCTGGCCGCCGGAGGGACCGGCGCCCTGGCGGCGGAGGAGCCCCCCGTGTTTACCGACATTCAGGGCCACTACGCCCAGCAGGCGGTGGAGCGCTGGAGCGGCTACGGGCTGATTGCGGGCTACGGCAGCCGGTTTGCGCCGGAGGATGTGCTGACCCGGGGGCAGATGGCGGTGATTCTGGCCAAGCTGCTGGCCCTGCCCCAGGGGGGCGGGACGCCCTTTGATGATGTGGGGCCGGGGGAGTGGTACACCGACGCCATCGGGCGGTGCTACCGGGCGGAGCTGCTGGCGGGGAGCGGCGGCCTGGCGCGGCCCAACGACCCGGTGACCCGGGAGCAGGCGATGGTGATGCTGTGTAAAGCCCTTGCCATTGACAGCGACGACGGCGCAGACCTTTCCGGCTATGCGGATGGGGACCGGGTGAGCGAGTATGCCCGGGGGAGCGTGGCGGCGATGCTGGAGAGCGGGTATGTCTCCGGCACCGGAAATGGGAACATTTCGCCCCAGAAAGCGGTGACAAGAGGGGCGTTTTTGACGATTTTGAACCGTGCGGTGGCAATTTATGCGGTGGAGCGGAACGCCACCATTGACGCGGTGCAGAATACGGGGCTGATTCTGGTGGCGGAGGACAACGTGACCATCCGGAATGCGCCGAAGGGGACCAAAATTCTGGTCGCCAAGGGCATTTCCAGCACCAGAGTGAACGGAAAAGGGGTCACGGGAGGGACCGTGTATTACGCGGAGGAGCAGAGCTCCTCGGCGGCACAGTAACTTTGTGTAAAGTAAAAACACTTGACAAAAAGCGCCTGAAATGCCGGGAAAAAACGGCAGTTTGGGCGCTTTTTTTGGCCGGATACCGGCCCAAAACGGGGCAACTATGCCTTGACTTTCCGGGGCGGTTATAGTATGCTTGCCTTACTATGTATGTTGTTGCACCAACGGAAGGGATGGGAAGAATGGAAGAACGCAGACTTTCGGACCTGGCGCTGTTTCAGGGGGCCGGGGAGGAGGACATCCCCGCGCTGCTGCGCTGTCTGGAGGGGGAGCGGCGGCAGTATGCCAAGGGGGAGTATATCCTCCGGGTAGGGGAGAAGGTACGCCGGATGGGGCTGGTGCTCCGGGGGGGCGTCGATGTGGAGAACGACGACGCCTGGGGCAGCCGGACGCTGCTTGGCCATGTGGGTCCCGGGCAGGTGTTTGCCGAGACCTATGCCTGTCTGCCTGACGAGCCCTCCCGGGTGAACGCCGTGGCTGCGGAGGACACGGAGGTGCTGCTGCTCAACGTCCGGCGGCTGCTTGCGGCGGAGGGGGAGCTGTGCCGACACAGCGGGGTGCTCCTCCGGAACCTGCTGACCATGACGGCAGGGAAGAATCTGCTGCTGTCCCGGCGGGTGTTTTATACCTCTTATAAAAGCATCCGGGGGCGGGTGCTGGCCTATCTGTCGGACCAGGCGGTGCTGAAGGGGAGCGCCAGCTTCCGCATCCCCTTTGACCGGCAGCAGCTGGCCGACTTCCTGGGGGTGGACCGCAGCGCCCTGTCCAATGAGCTGAGCAAGCTCCGGCGGGAGGGAATTCTGGCCGTGCGGAAGAATGAGTTCCGGCTGCTGGAGCCGCAGCGGGAGTATCCCGGCGGGGGGTGAGTTTTCCACACCCCATGTGGAAGAAATGTTCTGAAATAGAGAATAGGGCGATTGTGGGCGCATTACGGGGGATTCGGCGTAGGGGCCGATGTCCTCATCGGCCCGTTTCGGGGGCGCGGTGGTTGTCGCGGGACGCTGGGGACAGCGGTCCCTACCCCTTTTGTCCCTTCGGGACATTTCCCCCTGACAGGGGGAATCGGCCCCTACGGGCGCACTATCGTAAGAAACCGTAGGGGCGGCCTGTGGCCGCCCGCACGATGCCCACCCGATCCACGGCGGGCGGCCGCAGGCCGCCCCTACAAAAAATTATCATTTTGCTGGAAAAATGGTAAAATAAAAATACACAAACCCCGAAAAGGAGGTTTCTACTATGAATATGAACCGACTGACCCAAAAATCCCTGGCCGCCATCCAGGGGGCGCAGACCCTGGCGGTGGAATACGGCCAGCAGCAGATCGAGCAGGAGCACCTGCTCCTCGCCCTGGTGAGCGACGGCGAGGGCTTTATCCCCCAGCTGCTCACCGCCATGGGCATGACCGTGCCCAGCTTTGAGGCGGCGGTGAAGGCCGCGGTCAACAAGCTGCCCAAGGTCTCCGGCGGCGGCCGGGAGGCGGACAAGGTCTATGTGGCCCAGGATGTGGACCGGGCACTGAACAGCGCCGAGCAGACGGCGCAGTCCATGAAGGACGAATATGTCTCGGTGGAGCACCTGCTCCTGGGTCTGCTGGACACCGCCAACAGCGTTCTGAAGGAGCTGTTCCGCACCTATAACGTGACCCGGGAAAAGGTCATGCAGGCCCTGGCCGGTGTGCGGGGCAACCAGCGGGTCACCTCTGACAACCCGGAGGAGACCTACGACGCCCTGAAAAAGTACGGCACCGACCTGGTGGAGCAGGCCCGGAAGAACAAGCTGGACCCCGTCATCGGCCGGGACGACGAGATTCGAAACGTCATCCGCATCCTGAGCCGCAAGAGCAAGAACAACCCCGTGCTCATCGGCGAGCCCGGCGTGGGCAAGACGGCCATCGCCGAGGGGCTGGCCCAGCGGATCGTCAAGGGCGATGTGCCCGGCAGCCTGAAGGACAAGACCATCTTCTCCCTGGATATGGGCTCTCTGGTGGCCGGGGCCAAGTACCGCGGCGAGTTTGAGGAGCGGCTGAAGGCCGTTCTGAACGAGGTGAAGAAGTCGGAGGGACGGATCATCCTGTTCATCGACGAGCTGCACACCATTGTGGGCGCGGGCAAGACCGAGGGCTCCATGGACGCGGGCAACCTGCTCAAGCCCATGCTGGCCCGGGGCGAGCTGCACTGCATCGGCGCGACCACCCTGAACGAGTACCGCCAGTATATCGAAAAGGACGCCGCCCTGGAGCGCCGCTTCCAGCCCGTTATGGTCAACGAGCCTACGGTGGAGGACGCCATCGCCATCCTCCGCGGCCTGAAGGAGCGCTACGAGGTCTTCCACGGCGTGAAGATCACCGACGGGGCCATCATCGCCGCCGCCACCCTGTCCAACCGCTATATTACCGACCGGTTCCTGCCCGACAAGGCCATCGACCTGGTGGACGAGGCCTGCGCCATGATCCGCACGGAGATGGACTCCATGCCCACCGAGCTGGATGTGATCCAGCGGAAGATCATCCAGCATGAGATCGAGGAGGCCGCCCTGAAGAAGGAGACCGACAAGCTCAGCCAGGAGCATTTGGCCGAAATTCAGAAGGAGCTCTCCGATATGCGGGAGGAGTTCAAGGCCAAGAAGGCCCAGTGGGACAACGAGAAGGGGGCCATCGGCAAGGTGCAGAAGCTCCGGGAGGACCTGGAGGCGGCCAACGCCGCCCTGGAGAAGGCCCAGCGGGAGTATGACCTGGAGAAGGCCGCCGAGCTGCAATACGGCAAGATCCCCGCGCTGAAAAAGGCCCTGGAGGCCGAGGAGCAGGTGGCCAACGAGGGCAAGGCCCGCTCTCTGCTCCGGGACAAGGTCACCGAGGAGGAGATCGCCCGGATCATTGAGCGCTGGACCGGCATCCCCGTGTCCCGCCTGATGGAGGGGGAGCGGGAGAAGCTGCTCCACCTGGAGGACATCCTCCACAAGCGGGTGGTGGGCCAGGACGAGGCCGTGCGCCTGGTGTCTGAGTCCATCCTCCGCAGCCGCGCCGGCATCGCCGACCCCAAGCGGCCCATCGGCTCCTTCCTGTTCCTGGGCCCCACCGGCGTGGGCAAGACCGAGCTGGCCAAGACCCTGGCCGAGGCCCTGTTCGACAGCGAGAAGAACCTGGTCCGCATTGATATGTCGGAGTACATGGAGAAGTTCTCCGTGTCCCGCCTGATCGGAGCGCCTCCGGGCTATGTGGGCTATGAGGAGGGCGGCCAGCTCACCGAGGCCGTGCGCCGGAAGCCCTACTCCGTCATTCTGTTCGACGAGGTGGAGAAGGCCCACCCCGACGTGTTCAACGTCCTGCTCCAGGTGCTGGACGACGGCCGGATCACCGACAGCCAGGGCCGCACCGTGGACTTTAAGAACACCATCATCATCCTGACGTCTAACCTGGGCAGCCAGTTCCTGCTGGACGGCATCCAGCCCGACGGCGAGATCAGCCAGCAGGCCCGGGACCAGGTGAACGAGCTGCTGAAGCGCTCCTTCCGCCCCGAGTTCCTGAACCGGTTGGACGAGATCGTCTTCTACAAGCCCCTGACCAAGGAGAACGTCACCCACATCATCGACCTGATGGTGGACGACCTGAACCGCCGCCTGGCGGACAAGCAGCTCACCGTCCGCCTCACCCCCGCCGCCAAGGACCACATCATCGACGCGGCCTACGACCCCATCTATGGCGCCCGCCCCCTGCGCCGCTACCTCCAGCACACCGTGGAGACCCTCATCGGCCGCAAGATCATCGCCGACCAGGTCACCCCGGACACCGTGCTCACCGTGGACATGGAAAACGGCGAGCTGGTGGTGGAGTAAGACAGAATTACACCAGAACGGCAAGCCCCGGAGTTCGTTTCGAACTTCGGGGCTTTTTTATCCCTGCCCCCCGCAGGGGGCGGTGAATCCAATTTATAAAAATATAAAATAAGCTGGACTTTCCTACAAATATTCGGTATGATGGAACAAAGAGAAGGAGAAAACCGTCTAACCCAATAAGGAGGTGACTGAGGATGAGCGAGACTCTGTGGATCGCCGATCGCGGCGGAACGCCGGTCCCTGCGCCGGAGCCGGCCCCGGTCTCCCGCTGGCGGGAGGCCACAGTACAGGTGGTGTCTGGCCTGGCCCTGTGTACCTTTACGCTGAATGCGCTGGGGCTGGCGTATATTCTGCCCACCGTCGGGGCCATCCTGATGTTTCTTGGGTTTCAGACCCTCCGGCGGGAAAACCTGTGGTTCCGGCGGGGGTGCATTGCGGCGGCCCTGCGGCTGGGGGTCCTGTGCGCCAATTTGGTGTGCTACACCAGCGTCCGTCTCCAGGCGTGGCTGCCCCGGGGGAGTGATACCGTCGTTGCCACGGCGCTGCTCAGTCTGTCCATCGCCATCTGCTACTGTCTGTGGCAGGGGCTGATGGAGACGCGGGCGGCGGCGGGCCTGCGGGCCCGGGCAGACAGCGCGGGCTGTATGATCGTCTGGTATCTGGCGTGCTTTGGCCTGGGCGTGGCGGGCTATCACGGGGGTGTGCTGGCCTGGCTGCTGGTGGGGGCGCTGGTGGTGATCCTGTGCTGTCTGTACCACTGCATGGGCGAGGTGGACGGGACGGACTACCCCTTCGACCCTCCGCCGCCCCGGTGGAGCGGGGGCGCGCTCATTCTGACGGTGGCGACGGTGCTGGTTCTGGGCGGAGCCTTGGGCTATTCCGTCGGGGCGGGCTGCCCCATGCACTGGGCCCCGCGGGACCCGGCGGAGCAGGCCGGCGTGACCGAGACCCGCGCTTATCTCGAGAACCTGGGTTTCCCGGCGGAGGTGCTGGACGACCTGACCCCGGAGGACATCGCCGCCTGCGCCGGAGCGATCCAGGTGGTGGTCCGGGAGGACGACCAGCCGGTGAGCAGCCACCGCCTCCGCACCGGGGGCGACGCCTCCCCCGTTGAGCCGGAGGAACTGCTCCACTTCGTCAGCGTGGCGGTGGAGGTGCGGGAGCGGCAGTGGAAGCTGTTTCACCATGTTCGATGGAATTGGAACGGCGAACAGGACTTTTACGGGACGGAGGCCATGGTGGTGCGGCCCGTCTATGGCACCGGCGTCGGCAGCTGGATACCCGGCTCAGCGGCCCCCACCGGGCGGGTCCTCTGTGAGCGGAAGGGCCGGACCTACGCCGCCCCCTGTTACTCCGTGGGCGACCAGGTCGGACAGACGAGCAGCGTATTTTTTGGGTTGTCCCCCTGGGAGGCCGTCTGCGGGACCTTCTCCCTGCCCAGGCACAGCCAAAACAGCCGGGGTTATGTGTCCTATTCCGCCCTGGGCACACCGGAGGGGGGCGGGATGAACAGCCATGTGAGCTACGTCCACCAGGTCAACTGGTTCCGCTACCCCGCCGTGACCGCCGCAGAATATAGAACAGCCGGTGCGGTAGGCAATACCTTCTGGACGGTGCAGACGCTGATGAGCTACTATCCCCCCGACGAATCCGCAGATTGCCCCCCATTTTGACAGGAGGTGCTCCCATGAACGAACAAGCGCAGACCCCATGGCAGGAAAATCCCATGTCCCCCGGCCCGGAGGGCACGGCGGGGCGGGAGTCGGCCTGGCAGTGGGCCACGGACCGGCTGATGGTCTGGCTGATTCTGAGCTGTGTTTCCATTGAATTGCTGGGACTGAACTACATTCTGCCCACCCTGGGCCTGATTTTCGCCGTGCGGGGCTTTGGGGCGCTGCGGCGGGAGAATCGCTGGCTGGGGCGGTGCTATGTCCTGGCGGTGGTGCGGCTGGTGTGGCAGGGCGCGTCGCTGGCGCTGAATACCACCCCGCTGCCCCAGGCGCTGTGGCCCCAGGGGGTGTGGACCGCCCTCAGCCTGGCGGGCATCGCCTTGCAGCTGGCGGAGCTTTACAGCCTGTGGATGGGCCTGGCAGAGGTGCGGACCAAGGCGGGGCTGCCGCCGCCCAAGCCGGACGGGGCGCTGGGCGTTCTGGGCTGGTACACCGTGTCGGGCGCGGCCGCCCTGTGGGGCGGAGGGGTGAACGGCATCCTGGCCGTGGTCTGGCTGGCGGCGCTGGGCTATGTTGTCTGGAGCCTGTTCCGGAATTTTCGGGAGGTGGACCGCTCCGGCTTCGTCCTGGACCCCGCCCCCATACAGTGCAGCGGGGGGAAAATCGCGGCGCTCCTGCTGGCGGTGCTGGTGCCGGTGAGCGCCCTGAGCTACGGCTTCGCCGGGCGTTACCCCATGGACTGGGCCCCGCGGGACCCGGCGGAGCAGGCCGATGTGGAGGAGACCCGCGCCCATCTGAACGCCCTGGGCTTTCCGGCGGAGGTGCTGGACGACCTGACCCCCGAGGACATCGCCGCCTGCGCCGGTGCCCGCCAGGTGGTCAAGCAGGTCCACCAGCGGGTCGTGGACGACTACGACCCGGCCAGTCCGTCTGCCCTCCAGCTGGCCGGAACAGGGGAGCGGCAGAGCAATACCCTCCAGGTCTACGGCATTGCGGTGGAGCTGGCCGGGGACAAGGGGGAGTGGAAGATTTTCCATCACTTCCGCTGGACGCTGGGCACGGGCCTTGTGGGCACCGACGCCCTTCAGCTTCTGCCCGCCTATCAGGACAGCCGCAGCTGGACGGCGGTGACCGGCGACGCGGCCGGCCGTCTCCTCTGCGAGCGGAAGGGCCAGACCGTCACCGCGCCCTACTTCTATCTGGGCAGCCGGGACGAGGTCTATGAGACCTCCATCTGGGGTTCCCACCTGGGCAGCGCCATCTATGCCGCCTTCTCTCTGCCCGCCGACGGCACCGGCTGCCGGGGCTACCTGACCTACCGGGTCTATCTCGCCCGGGAGGACGGCCTGCTGACCAGCCGCCTGAACTACGTCCACCAGCTGCACCGCCTCCAATACCCCGCCGTCACCGCCCTGGAATACCGCCAGAACGGCGGCTGGGGCCGCTCCGGTGCCTTCGACGTGGTCCAGACCGCCCTGCAATGCTATGGGGACGGGCTTGTGGTGAAGTAAAATAGAATCGCAAAAAAACATCGGCTTGGGGCTGTCTCAAAATGCGAATTGCAAGAGAACAGCCCCAAGCCGAAAAATTTTATACAACTCCACTCCATTCCGTGGTATAATCGCGCTGTAAACAACATGCAGGAGAAAGGAGAACATGGAATGGAGTTGGATGTGTTAGGCCTGTTGGCGGCCTGTTCCTATGCGTTGGATTGTGTGGAGGCAGAGTTGGTCCATGTGACAAACAACCACGCCAAGCGCGTGGCCTATATGAGCGTCTGTATGGCGGAGCAGCTGGGGGTGCGAGGGACCGGACTGCAAGATCTTGCCGTCTGTGCCCTGCTGCACGACAATGCACTGACCCAGTATATTCAAGAGGAGCTGCACGGCGACACTTTGCGGGCTGCTGCCACAGAGCCGCCGCCGCGGTTGGGGTCACACTGTTTGCTGGGTGAGGAGAACATTCGCAGTCTGCCCTTTCATACCGACGTGAGCAATGCCATTCTGTACCATCACGAAAACGCCGATGGAAGCGGTCCATTTGGAAAAAAATGGAAGGAGGTCCCGCTGTTTGCACGCATTATTCACCTCTGCGACCTGCTGGATGTGGCCTGCCGCGGCAAATCCCACGCCGCAGACGCCTGGGAGCGCGCCGTTGCCGTTCTCCGGGGTGGCCGGGGTACAAAATTTGATACGGAGTGTACCGACGCGTTCCTGGCCGCCTTCTCCGCTGCGTCCTTTCACACACTGGAGGACGAACAGCTGGAAGACACCCTATGGAGCAAGGTCCCGCGAATCAAGCAGGAGCTTACGTTTCCGCAGATTAAGGCGCTGGCCGATTTCTTTGCCCATATTGTAGACTACAAATCGCCGTTTACCAGCACACACTCCATTGGCGTAGCCACGGTGGCGGAGACGCTGACGCGCTTTCTGGGGTTCGACGAGGAAACGGCGGAGCAGATGTACCTGGCCGGAGCGCTGCATGACATCGGAAAGGTTGCCATCGGGAACGAAATTCTGGAAAAACCGGGCCGACTGACCGACGAAGAATTCAAGACCATGAAACACCACGCCGCATACACTTACTACATTCTGTCTGGAATCGACGGGTTCGACGCGCTCCGTGACTGGGCGGCCTTTCACCATGAGCGGCTGGACGGGACTGGGTATCCCTTTGGAAAATCGGCGGCGGAACTGAACACCCAGGAGCGAATCATGGCCTGCGCCGATATTTATCAGGCACTGACGGAAAGCCGCCCCTATAAGCAGGGAATGTCCCACGAAAAAGCCATCGGAATCCTGCGGGATATGGCCGACAAGGGGTGGATCGACGCAGAGCTGGTGTCGCAGACCAATGTCTGCTTCGGCGGATAAGGCAGCGATTATTTCGAAATCTGGCGGTCCCGCAGCTTGTCGAAAAAGTGGGGATCTCACACCGGAATTCCAGCCAGACGCGGTCTTTGTTCAAGAGAAGGTAGTCCATCAGGGGGCCTCAAACTGAAACAGATTCAGCCCGACCTCCTGGTCAAACCGGCGGTCCACCGCACCGTCGATGATAGAAATGACCATCTCACAGGTGGCGCTGACCAGGGCGCGGTTCAGGTGGCCGCCGAAGACCTGGCCGTGCTCGTCCCCGGCGCTCATGTGGATGTGGGGGTACACCGTCCCGTCCATGGTGGTCAGGGTGCCGGTGAGGGAGGTGATCTCAAAATACCCCCGGAATTCGTTGGCGTAGTATTTTTTCTCATCCGTCTGGAACACGCCCACGGTGAACTCATTCACCGCGCCCAAGGCGGACACGCTGGCCAGGGCGATGTGCTCCCGCTGGGCGATTTCCTTGAGCTGGGTCAGAATTTCCTCCCCCCGGTCGATCCGGGCTATGACGGTATTGCCAAATCGTTTGTATTCCATAGAAAAAACCTCCTATTTAGTGGTTCTATCGCTTTATGTAGAGCAGGGGGTGCGGGCGGGGAGTTCGTAGATGCTCATGGGGACCTCCCGAGGTTATTTTTCGATACTCTGACACGCGATCCCATACTGCTCCGCCCGGCGAAACAGCTCGGTCAAAAATCCGTCCCGGCCGGAGGAGAGGCGCTGGAGGGGGAGACGGCAGGTGCCGGTGGAGGTGTAGAGGCGGAGGGTCTTCCAGCCCTTGCCGGTGGGCTGTTTGGTGGGGACCAGCTCGATTCGCTGGATTTCCCACCAAAAAATCTCCCGCGTTCCCCGGAGCGGGAGCCGCAGCACCAATTTTTCCGGGGAATAGCGGACGCTGGTGGTGCACAGGATGAACAGGCCGACGAGACTTACCACCCCGCAGACCGGGGGAAACCAGACGGAAAACCGCTGGGAGGGCGGGCAGTGGAGCATGGTGTCCAGCAGCTCCGCCCGGTCCATATTGGCGAACAGAGCCAGGAAAATTCCCAGGATAAGAAGACCGATCCCGGCCAGCAGATAGTACTCCCCGCCGTAGCGCAGGACACATTTTTGCGGGCGGTCGTAGGTCTTGGCACGGTAGTGGTCGGCGGTGATCTGGGGGCACCGGGCCTTGAGCACGGCGCAGAACGGCTTGTAATTGACCATACCCAGGTCGGCGGTGAGGACCTTGGTGTCGTCCAGCAGGTAGAGGGTCACGGCGCGATCGAAGCTGCCGCTGAGTCTGCGGATGTCCGTCCAGCGGTAGGTCCGGACGGAGCGGAAGCGCCGACAGACCTGCAACTCCTCGCCGTTAAAATACACGCAGTCCCGGGCCAAGAGGTTGCCGCCCAGAATGGTGATGGCCAGCAGCCCCACCGACGTCGCCAGACACAGGACCCACATAGGCCGGGCGCTCTCCGGTGCGCCGTCCAGCAGGTAGAGCACACCGAAAAACAGCACCACAGCCAGCTGCACCACACCCGTGGCGTACAAAAGATAGCGTTGCCCCGGCGGCTGGCACAGAATGGCCATCCCCTCGGGGATTTTGGCGACCTGCCGCCGGTTCCGCCCTGTGACCAGAGAGATGATCCACGCTGTCAGTGCCAGGACCAGATAGAATACTAGTTTACTCATGGCGGGGTACCTCCTACGATTTTTTTGCCGCCCGCTGTACGCCGTTCAGCTTTTCCCGGCCCAGCAGACGGGACAGCAGCGCCGTCAGGGCGGGAATGGTGGCGCTGACCACGCTGGCCATGGACGAGGGCACGGTGGTCAGCCCCCGGTTAAACAGCAGCATATAGCTGGAATTTATAAAATCTTAGTCCAGAACAGGGCACATCTTCAGCTTGTCGAAAAAGTGGCTTCGCCGCTTTTTCGACAAGCTGAAAACATTTTAACTGCGTTAAAATGTTAGTGATTTAAGAAAAAGGGGACC
>URTG01000009.1 GCA_900550705.1 uncultured Eubacteriales bacterium
GGAGCAGGTCCACCCCGAGACCAACCTGTTTGAGGACCTGGAGGCCGATTCTCTGGAGGCCGTGGAGCTGTCTATGGCGCTGGAGGAGGCCTTCGGCGTGGGCATTGCCGACGAGGATATGGCCAACATCAAGACCGTGAACGACATCGTGGAGTACATCCACAGCAAGAAGCAGTAAGCGGCACACAGGCAGAGTAAGGAGGGGAGCTTATGGAGCTTCAGGAGCTATATGGTTTGATGGAGCGGTTTGCCCAGTCTGGGCTGAGTGAGCTGGAGTGGAAGCAGAAGGACGAGCAGATCACGCTCCGCCGCGCTGCGGCCCCCGCCGCTGCCGTGGTCCCGGCCCCGGCGGTCCAGATTGCCGCTGCCCCCGTCCCCGCCGCTCCGGCGGCGGAGGCGGAGACCGGCGAGACGGTGCAGGCCCCGCTGGTGGGGGTGTTCTACGCCGCCCCCGCCCCCGGCGAGGCCCCCTTTGCCGCCCCGGGCCAGACGGTGAAGAAGGGGGAGACCCTGTGTCTCATCGAGGCCATGAAGATGATGAGCGAGATCCCCGCCCCCGCCGACTGCGTGGTGGAGGAGGTCCTGGCCCAGGACGGCGAGGCGGTGGGCTTCCACGACCCGCTGTTCCGCATCCGGAGGGTGTAAGACCATGCTGAAGCGTGTTTTGATCGCCAACCGGGGGGAGATCGCCCTGCGGATCATCCGGGCCTGCCGGGAGCTGGACATCGAGACCGTGGCGGTATACTCCACGGCGGACGAGAGCTCTCTGCCCGCCCAGCTGGCCACCCGGGCCATCTGCATTGGTCCGGCCCGGGCGGCGGACAGCTATCTGAATCAGGACGCCCTGCTGACGGCGGCCCGGGTAACGGATTGCGACGCCATCCACCCGGGCTATGGCTTTTTGTCGGAGAACCCGGACTTCGCCGACCGCTGCGGGGAGGCCGGGCTGCGGTATATCGGCCCCTCCGGCGACGTGATCCGTCAGCTGGGCAGCAAGGCCGCCGCCCGGACCATGGCCCAGAAGGCCGGGGTGCCGGTGGTCCCCGGGTCGGACGGCCCGGTGGCCGACGCGGACGCCGCCCGGGTGCTGGCCGAGCAGGTGGGCTATCCCGTGCTGCTGAAGGCCTCCGCCGGAGGCGGGGGCCGGGGGATGCGGCAGGTGGACCGGCCGGAGGAGCTGGACGGCGCCTATCAGGCCGCCCAGGCCGAGGCGGTGGCCTGCTTCGGCAACGGAGAGATGTATCTGGAAAAGCTGGTGCTGAACCCCCGGCACATTGAGTTCCAGATCATGGCGGATACCCAGGGCCATGTGGTCCATCTGGGGGAGCGGGACTGCTCGGTGCAGCGCCGCCGGCAGAAGCTCATTGAGGAATCCCCCTCCCGGGCGCTGACGCCGGAGCTGCGGGAGCGGATGGGCAAGGCCGCCGTGGCCGCCGCCCAGGCGGCGGGCTATGTGGGGGCGGGGACCGTGGAATTCGTCCTGGCCCCGGACGGGCAGTTCTATTTCATTGAAATGAACACCCGAATCCAGGTGGAGCACCCGGTGACCGAGCTGGTCACCGGACGGGACCTGGTGAAGGAGCAGCTGCGGGTGGCCGCCGGGCTGCCCCTGTCCTTCACCCAGGAGGAGGTACAGGTCACCGGCCACGCCATCGAGTGCCGCATCAACGCCGAGGACCCGGAGCAGGACTTCCGCCCCTGCCCGGGGAAGACGGAGTTCCTCCATCTCCCCGGCGGGCCGGGGGTGCGGGTGGACACCGCCCTGTATCCGGGGTATGAGGTGCCGCCCTACTATGACTCCCTGGTGGCCAAGGTGCTGGTCCACGCCCCCACCCGGCTGGAGGCCATCCGCCGGATGCGCCGGAGCCTGGAGGAGCTGGTGATCGAGGGCTACCCCACCAACGCCGCCCTGGCCCATCTCATTATGCACAACACGGAGTTTGTCAAGGGACAGTATGACACCGGCTTTATGGAGCGGAACCTGGACCAGCTGCTGGAGCTGGCCCGGACCTGTGACAAGCTGACCGCCGGAAAGGAGCAGCCGTGAACCGATTTTTTGCCCAGCGCCGGGATCGGCTGCTGATGTATCAGGCCATGCGGGAGGGGCGAATCACCTCCGCCCGCCGCTCGGCCTGCCCCCAGTGCGGGGAGGAGAGCACGGCCCTGGAGTGGGTCCAGCACAAGCAGGTGTGCCCCAAGTGCGGGCACCACTGCCCGGTGGGGGCCTATTACCGGCTGTCTATGATCCTGGACCCCGGCTCCTTCCAGGAGCTGGAGGAGAAGCGGGAGCCTGCCGACCCCCTGGACTTCCCCGGCTACCCCGCCAAGCTGGAGCAGCTTCAGGCGGACACCGGCCTGAAGGACGCGGTGGTCACCGCCCTGGGCCGGGTGCAGGAGAGGAAGGCGGTGTTCGCCGTGATGGACAGCCGCTTTCTTATGGGCAGCATGGGCACCGCCGTGGGGGAGAAGGTCACCCTGGCGGTGGAGTACGCCATGCGGCACAAGCTCCCCCTGGTGATCTTTGCCGCCAGCGGCGGAGCGCGGATGCAGGAGGGCATTTTCTCCCTGATGCAGATGGCCAAGACCGCCGCGGCCATCCAGCGGTTCCAGGACCGGGGGGGACTGTACATCTCCTGCCTGACCCACCCCACCACCGGCGGGGTGACGGCCAGCTTTGCCTCCCTGGGGGACATTATGCTGGCCGAGCCCGGGGCGCTCATCGGCTTTGCCGGGCCGCGGGTCATTGAGCAGACCATCGGAGAGAAGCTGCCCGACGGCTTTCAGCGGGCGGAATACCTGCTGGACCACGGGTTTTTGGACCAGATCGTGCCCCGGGACCAGTGGCGGCGGGTATTGGGCCAGCTGCTGGCTCTCCACGACAAGGGAGGCCGCGCATGAGTATTTATTCGCCGGAACAGAAGGTAAAGATCGCCCGGGACCCGGGCCGGCCGGGGACGGCGGACTTTATCGAAGGGCTGTTCACCGACTTTTTTGAGCAGCGGGGAGACCGCCTGTGCGCCGAGGACGGCAGCATCCTGGGGGGCATCGCCCGGTTCCATGGCCGCCCGGTGACGGTGCTCGGCCACCGGAAGGGGAAGAACCTGGAGGAGAATCTCCACTGCAACTTTGGAATGCCCAGCCCGGAGGGCTACCGCAAGGCCCAGCGGCTGATGAAGCAGGCGGAGAAGTTCGGCCGCCCCATCATCACCTTTGTGGACACCCCCGGGGCCTACCCCGGCAAGGAGGCCGAGGCCCGGGGCCAGGGGGAGGCCATCGCCCAGTGTCTGGCGCTGATGAGCGCCCTCACCGTGCCCGTCATCTCCATCATCACCGGCGAGGGGGGCAGCGGCGGCGCCCTGGCGCTGGCCGTGGGCAACCGGGTGCTTATGCTGGAGCACGCGGTGTATTCCGTGCTGTCCCCGGAGGGGTTCGCCTCCATCCTGTGGAAGGATGCCTCCCGCAGCGGGGAGGCCTGCGCGGTGATGAAGCTCACCGCCCAGGACCTGCGCCGGGGCGGCATCGTCCAGGGCGTCCTCCGGGAGCCGGAGGGGGGCGCACAGAACGACTGGCAGACCACCTTCCGCACCATGGACGCCGCCCTGCAAAAGGAGCTGGCCGCCCTGGATAAGCTGAGCGGCCCGGCGCTGGCCAAGCAGCGCTATCAAATGTTCCGCGCCATGGGGCAGAATCTGGCCCCGGCGGGGAAGGAGGACCTATGAGCGCACCCAAGATACTAGCCACCGGCCGGTGTCTGCCGGAGCGGATCGTCACCAACGACGACCTGAGCCGCACCGTGGATACCAGCGACGAGTGGGTGTTCAGCCGGACGGGAATCCATGCCCGGCACTTCTGCACCCATGAGACCGGGCTGGAGCTGGCCGCCGGTGCGGCGGACCAGGCGATTCGCCGGGCGGGGCTGACTCCGGCGGACATCGGCGTCTGTCTGGTGGCCACCTTTACGCCGGACTACGCCAGCCCCTCCATGGCCTGTCTGCTCCAGCAGCGGCTGGGGCTGGCGGAGGACACCCTGTGCTGCGACCTGAACGCCGCCTGCGCCGGGTTCCTCTACGGGCTGCAAACGGCCCACGCCCTGCTGGCGGACAGCGCCCGCCCCTATGCCCTGGTGGTGGGGGCGGAGGTCATCAGCCGGGTGATGGACCACAGCGACCGGAACACCTGTGTGCTGTTCGGCGACGGGGCCGGGGCGGCGGTGCTCCGCCGGGAGGAGAATGCCCGGTGGCACACCGTCTTCGGCAGCCGGGGAGACCCGGAGAGCATCCGGGTCCAGGGTCCGGGGCCGGAGCCCTCGGCCATTCACATGGAGGGCAAGGCGGTGTTCCGCTTTGCCGTGGAGGTCATTGAGCAGTCCATCCGCCAGCTGCTGGCGGAGGAGGGCTGCGGGCTCAACGACCTGGATCTGGTGGTCTGCCACCAGGCCAACGCCCGGATCATTGACCATGTGGCCAAGAAGTGTAAGGCCCGGCCGGGCCTGTTTTATAAAAATATGGAGCGCTACGGCAATACCTCCGCCGCCAGCATCCCCATGGCCCTGGACGAGCTGGTCCAGGCCGGGGCGCTGCGGCCCGGTATGCGGGTGCTGACCGTGGGCTTCGGCGGCGGTCTCACCTGGGCGGGCGCACTGCTGCGTTGGTAAGGAGAGAAGGACCATGAAATTAAATGAGCTGCTGGGGACCGAGTTCCCCATTATCCAGGGCGGAATGGCCAACATCGCCACCGGCGAGTTCGCCGCCGCTGTGTCCAACGCCGGTGCGCTGGGGCTGATCGGGGCGGGCGGTATGAGCGCCGGGATGCTCCGGGACCACATCCGCCGCTGCAAGGAGCTGACGGACAAGCCCTTCGGCGTGAATATCATGCTGATGAACCCCGATGCCCCCGAGATGGCCAAGATCGTGGTGGAGGAGGGCGTGAAGGTGGTCACCACCGGGGCGGGGGTGCCCAGCCAGTATGTCCCCGCCTGGAAGGAGGCCGGGATCAAGGTCTTCCCCGTGGTGGCCGCCACTGCGCTGGTCCGCCGCCTGGAGCCTCTGGGGGTGGACGGCTTCATCGCCGAGGGCACCGAGAGCGGCGGCCATGTGGGCGAGCTGACCACCATGGCTCTGGTGCCCCAGGTGTGTGACATGACCGATCTGCCCGTGATCGCCGCCGGAGGCATTGCCAGCGGACGGCAGCTGGCCGCCGCCTTTGCCCTGGGAGCCTGCGGAGTTCAGGTGGGCACCTGTCTGCTGGTGAGCCAGGAGTGCCCCATCCACGACAATTACAAGCAGGCCCTGCTGAAGGCCAAGGACAGCGACACCACCGTCACCGGCCGCAGCGTGGGCGCGCCCGTCCGGCTGCTGAAGAACCAGATGACCCGGGCCTATCTGGCCCAGGAGAAGGCCGGGGCGGACAAGATGGAGCTGGAGAAGTTTACCCTGGGCTCCCTCCGCCGGGCGGTGTTCGACGGGGATGTAAAGAGCGGCTCCCTCATGGCCGGACAGGTGGCGGGAATGCTCCACGAGATCCGGCCCCTGCGGGCGATCTTTGAGGAGCTGTGCACTGACTGTCACGCCGTGGCCGCCCAGCTGGCCCAGGAGGTTTAAGATGAAGCTAGCCTTTGTATACGCCGGTCAGGGCAGCCAGAAGGTGGGCATGGGCCGGGACTTTTATGAGCAGTACCCCGCCTTTCGGGCGGTGCTGGACGATGCGCCGGTGGACTTCGATTTGAAGACGCTGTGCTTTGAGGGGCCGGAGGGGCAGCTGTCCCAGACCCGGTATACCCAGCCCTGCATGGTGGCCTTTGCCATCGGGGTGACCGACCTGCTGGCCGGAGAGGGAATCCGTCCCCAGGCGGCGGCGGGGCTGTCCCTGGGGGAGTATTCCGCGCTGTATGCCGCCGGGGTGTTTGACCGGAAGACGGCGCTGGAGACGGTGGCCCTTCGGGGCCGGGCTATGGAGGAGGCCGCCGCAGGGCTGGACTGCGGCATGACCGCCGTGCTGGGGCTGGAGCGGGAGAAGCTCCAGCGGGCCTGCGACGGGGCCTCTGACCTGGGACTGGTCCAGATCTGCAACTACAACTGCCCCGGGCAGCTGGTCATTGGCGGCGAGAAGGCCGCAGTGGACCGGGCCGGGGAGCTGGCCAAGGAGCTGGGGGCCAAGCGGTGTCTGCCGCTGAAGGTGAGCGGCCCCTTCCACACCGGCCTGATGAAGCCGGCGGGGGACAAGCTGGCGGAGCATTTCCGCAATATCTCCTTCGGGGAGATGGCCTTCCCGGTGTATTTCAACTGCAAGGGCGGCCCCAAGGAGGCGGGGGAGACCATCCCCGCCCTGCTGGAGCGGCAGGTGCAGTCCTCGGTGTACTGGGAGGATACCATCCGCTGCATGGAGGCCGACGGCATCGACACCGTGGTGGAGATCGGACCGGGGAAGACGCTGAGCGCCTTCTTCAAAAAGACCGCCCCGGGGATCAAGACCTATAACATCGACACGGCGGAGGATCTTGTAAAGGTCCTGGCCGCCCTGAAAGGAGAAGCGCAATGACCATGGAGGGAAAAGTCGCCCTGGTCACCGGCGGCAGCCGGGGGATCGGCCGGGCCATCTGTCTGGAGCTGGCCCGGCGGGGCGCGGCGGTGGCCGTGAACTTTGCGGGCAATGAGGCCGCCGCCCAGGAGACGGCGGAGGCCTGCCGGGCCTTGGGCGCTCAGGCGGAGATCTTCCGGGCCGACGTGGCCGACCCCGCCGCCTGTGAGGAGCTGGTGAAGGCGGTGAAGGAGCGCTTCGGCCGGGTGGACATCCTGGTGAACAACGCGGGCATCACCCGGGACGGGCTGCTGATGACCGCCAAGGCCGAGGACTTCGACCAGGTGCTGGACACCAATCTGCGGGGGGCCTACTTCTGCATGAAGGCGGCGTCGAAGCTGATGATGCGCCAGCGGTATGGGCGGATCGTCAATCTCAGCAGCGTGGTGGGTCTGCGGGGCAACGCGGGACAGACCGGCTATGCCGCCAGCAAGGCGGGGATTCTGGGGCTGACCAAGGCGGCGGCCAAGGAGCTGGCCGCCCGGAGCATCACGGTGAATGCCGTGGCCCCGGGCTTTATCGACACGGATATGACCTCCGTTCTGCCGGAGAAGGCCAAGGAGGCTATGCTGACCACCATCCCCATGGGCCGCCCCGGCGCGCCGGAGGATGTGGCCCGGGCGGTGGCCTTCTTCGCGGAGGAGAGCGCCGCGTATCTCACCGGCCAGGTCCTGTGCGTAGACGGCGGTATGGCGGTTTGAGCCGAAAGGAGAACAGTATGGAAAAAAGACGGGTGGTTATCACCGGCGTGGGCACCGTGAATCCCACGGGCAACACCGTGGCGGAGAGCTGGGCCGCGATCCGGGCCGGCGTGTGCGGCATTGGACCCATTACCCATTACGACACCAGCGACATGAAGGTGAAGCTGGCCGGTGAGGTGAAGAACATCGACCTGGCGGAGAAGCTGGGCAAGCGGGAGGCCAAGAAGATGGACCGCTTTACCCAGCTGGCCCTGGTGGCGGCGGACGAGGCCATGGCGGACAGCGGCCTGGACCGGGCGCAGGAGGACCTGACCCGATGCGGCGTGATCTGCTCCAGCGGCATCGGCGGCTTTGAGACGGTGGGCGACGCCTATCAGCGGGGGAGCACCCGGGGGTATGACGCCTCCTCCCCCTTTATGATCCCCATGATCATCTCCAACATGGCGGCGGGCCACATGGCCATCCGCTACGGGTTCCGGGGGATGTGTACCTGCGTGGTCACCGCCTGCGCCGGGGGCACCAACGCCGTGGGCGACGCCTTCCGGCACATCCGGGACGGCTACGGCGATGTGATGCTCTGCGGCGGCACCGAGGCGGCCATCACCCCCCTGGCTATGGGCGGCTTTACCGCTATGAAGGCCCTGTGCGACAGCACCGACCCCCGGCGGGCCTCCATCCCCTTCGACGCGGAGCGCAGCGGCTTTGTCATGGGCGAGGGCGCGGGTATTCTGGTGCTGGAGGAGTATGAGCACGCCAAGCGGCGGGGCGCCAAAATTTACGCCGAGGTGGCGGGCTACGGCGCCAACTGCGACGCCTATCACATCACCGCCCCCGCCCCCGGCGGCGCGGGGGGCGCGGCCTGCATGAAGCTGGCCCTGGAGGATGCGGGCCTGGCCCCGGAGACGGTGGACTACATCAACGCCCACGGCACCTCCACCCCCATGAACGACGCCTGTGAGACGGCGGCCATCCACACCGTCTTCGGCGAACACGCCAAGGAGCTGATGGTCAGCTCCACCAAGTCCATGACCGGCCATCTGCTGGGCGCGGCGGGGGCGGTGGAGGCCATCCTCACGGCCCTGGCCCTGCGGGACGGGTTTGTGCCCGCCACCATCGGCTATCAGAAGCCAGACCCGGCCTGTGACCTGGACATCGTGCCCAACGAGGGGCGGACGGCGGAGATCAAGGTGGCCCTGTCCAACTCCCTGGGCTTCGGCGGTCACAACGCGGCCGTTGTGCTGAAAAAATGGGAGGGCTGACCATGGAGCTGAATGTAGACCAGATCGAGGCGCTGCTGCCCCACCGCTATCCCTTCCTGCTGGTGGACCGGATCGAGGAGTGCGTCCCCGGCGACCACGCCCGGGGGATCAAGTGCGTCACCGCCAACGAGCCGTTTTTCCAGGGACATTTCCCCGGCTTTAAGGTCATGCCCGGCGTGCTCATTATCGAGGCCCTGGCCCAGGTGGGGGCGGTGGCCATTCTGACCGAGGAGGAGAACCGGGGCAAGCTGGCCCTGTTCGGCGGCATTAAGAATGCCCGCTTCAAGCAGCAGGTCCGGCCCGGCGATGTGCTGGAGCTGTCCTGCCAGCTGACCGCCCGGCGGGGGCCTGTGGGCTTCGGCACGGCGGAGGCCCGGGTCAACGGCAAGCTGGCCTGTAAGGCTGAGCTGACCTTCGCCCTGACCGAAGGGACAAATACCCCTTGATTCCATTTGCTAAACTGACGGCAAACCAAGGAAAGAGGGGAGAGGACACCGTGCTGGAGGAGCGCTTTGCAGACGTGTATACCAAATTCAAGCTGCATTTTTATCAGGAGATTTTCTCCCGCTTCCAGAGCCGGGAGGCCACGCTGACCGCCGTGGAGACCTTCTGTATGGAAATTATCCTGGCGCTGAAGGAGCCTACCATCAATCAATTTGCCTCCTTCGTCCATATCTCCTCGCCCAATGCGGCGTATAAGGTCAACAGCTTGATCCAGAAGGGCTATGTGGAGAAGGTCCAGTCCCCCGAGGACCGGCGGGAGTACCATCTGCGGCCCACTAAGAAGTATATGGACTACTACAACATCAGCAGCAACTACATGAACGAGGTGGTGGGCCGTATGCGCGCCCGTCTGTCCGCCGACGAGGTGAACCAGCTGGAGTACGTCCTCCGCATTATGAGCGAGGAGCTTATGCCGGAGGTGCAGATCGGACCCAGCGCCACTTAACACAAAAAATCCCAGACAGTCCGGCAAAACGGATTGTCTGGGATTTTTTCTTCCCGCCACTTGCGGGGCGGGAGGGATGCGTTCCAATCAGCCGATGGCGATGGTGGAGTGGGCGGGCACTTCCTTGGGGGCCTGCTTGGGCAGGGAGATCTTCAGGATGCCGTCCTCATACTTGGCGGACACGTCCTTGGCCTCCACGTTCTCGCCCACATAGAAGCTGCGGCTGCAGGAACCGGCGTAGCGCTCCTGACGGATGTACTTGCCGTCCTTGTCCTTCTCGTCCTTGTCCAGCCCCTTGGCCGCGCGGATGGTCAGGGTGCCGTCCTCCAGCTCCAGGGTGATCTCGTCCTTCTTGAAGCCGGGCAGGTCCACGTCTACCTCGTAGGACGTCTCGGTCTCCCGCACGTCGGTCTTCATCAGATTCTTGGCGTGCTTGCCGTACAGGGCGTTCCGGCCGCCGAAGGCGGGCATCATAAAGTCGTCGTCAAAGAAATTATCGAATAAGTTTTCGTTGAAAATGCTGGGTAACATAAGTCATAGCCTCCTAATGGGTCTTTGCAGTGTCCCTTCTGGGGGACCCTCTTGGTCCCTCTCCCTTGGAACAGTTGCAGGATAGCACAATGGATTAGCACTGTCAATAGGAGAGCGCTAACGTTTACAAAATCAGCGATGTTTGTTCATAATTTATGCGATTTTTGGAGGGGAATTGCAACTTAAGTTAGAGGTTTTTATGGAAGGCAGAAAATGCGACCCACAATAGGCGCATTACTCGTCCTCCAGCAGGGGGTGCTCGGCGAAGTGAGCGGTTCCGCTGCGGATGTCCCGGGCGATGTGCTCCAGGTGGCGGAGGTTGGACTCGGAATAGAACGGGTCGGCGGTGACCTCAAAGGGAATCCGGCGCTCCCGGGTGACGGCCTTGGCGAAGATGGTGAACGCCGTGGTCATGGAGAGGCCCATGTCGGCACAGACTGCCTCCATGGTGCGCTTCAGTTCGCTGTCCATGCGAAAGTTGATGTTGGTAGTGGAAGCCATGGTCCACACTCCTTTCTGAATATAGTATATGCGTTTGCAAAGAAAAAGTCAAATTATTTCATTACAAAAATAGACGATTGGATGGAGAATATTTTGCTCGGTTTGTCACCGGCCAAAGTAAGGGTTTCAACAATTTTATTTGCAATTCCCGTCAATTTTTGTTACAATATAATATCTATTCTTGTGTCTGCGGAGCGGGGTGTGCGGATTGTACTTAAAAGCATTGGAGATTCAGGGGTTCAAGTCCTTTCCGGAAAAGACGGTCCTGACCTTTGGCGCGGATATTACGGCCATTGTGGGGCCGAATGGGTCGGGGAAATCCAACATTTCCGACGCCATCCGCTGGGTCATGGGGGAGCAGTCCACCCGGGCGCTGCGGGGCGGGAAGATGGAGGACGTGATTTTCGGCGGTACGGCCAAGCGGAAGCAGACTGGGTACGCCGAGGTCACCCTGGTGCTGGACAACACCGCCGGGCTGCTGAGCCGGGAGGAGTCGGAGATCATGGTCACCCGGCGGTATTACCGCTCCGGGGAGAGCGAGTATTATATCAACCGCCGCTCCGTCCGCCTGCGGGACGTGAACGACCTGTTTATGGACACCGGCCTGGGCCGGGAGGGGTACTCCATCATCGGCCAGGGCAAGATCGACGAGATCCTGTCCGTCAAGTCCGGCGACCGGCGAGAGATCTTTGAGGAGGCGGCGGGCATCTCCCGCTATCGCCACCGCAAGGAGGAGGCGGAGCACAAGCTGGCCCGCACCGGGGACAATCTGCTGCGGATCAACGACAAGATCGCCGAGCTGGAGCTTCAGGTGGAGCCTCTGCGGAAGCAGAGCGAGACGGCGAAGAAGTACCTTGGCTACCGGGACGAGCTGCGGGGGCTGGAGATCTCCGTCTGGCTGGAGGCCCTGGAGGGGCTGCGCTCCGCCCGTATCCGGCTGGAGACCGATTATCAGGAGGCCGTCCGCCAGAAGGAGGAGGCCAAGCGGGCCCAGGAGGCGGCCTACGCCGCGGCGGAGCGGTTTTCTGAGGAGATGCGGGCCAGAGACGTGGAGGTCGACCGGCTGCGCTTTGAGGAGCAGGGCAGTCAGGCCAAGGCCAATGAGCTGGAATCGGCCATCGCCGTGCTGAACAGCAGCATCCGGCACAATCAGGAATCCGCCCAGCGCATCCAGGCCGATCTGGAGCAGCAGGAGGGGCGGGAGGGTGCGCTGGCCGCCCAGATCGCCCAGCGGCAGAGCCGCTTGCAGGAGATCGAGGGCCAGCTGGCCGACGGACGGGCGGCCTTGGAGCAAAAAAGCCGCCAGGCCCAGGCGGCGGCGGACACCGCCGGGACCCTGGCCCGGGAGCTGGACGCGCTGCGGGCCAAGGCGGACTCTGAGACCGCCGGGGCCGCCGAGGCCAAGGCCCTGCTGTCTGCCCTGGCCGCTGCGGCCCAGGAGGTGCTGGACCGGGACGAGACCGTCCGCCGGGAGCTGCGGGAGCTGGACGAGCAGCTCTCCACCGCCCGGCAGGACCGAAAGGGCGCCCAGCGGCAGTATGACCACGCCGTGGAGGAGCGGAATGGGGCCGACAACGTGATCCAGGGCTATCAGCTCCGGGTGGACAGCCGACAGAAGAAGGCCGGGGAGTGGAAGGACCGGCGGATGAAGCTCCAGATGGAGGAGAACGCCGTTCAGTCCCGGATCAAAATGCTGGCCGAGATGGAAAAGCTCCACGAGGGTTATTCCAAGGCCGTGAAGCTGGTGATGGAGGAGGCCCGCCGGGGCAATCTGCGGAACCTCCACGGGCCGGTGGCCGACCTGCTGCGGGTGCCCGACCGGTACACCGTGGCCATCGAGACCGCCCTGGGTGGGGCCATGCAGAATCTGGTGGTGGACCGGGAGGAGGACGGCAAGGCCGTCATCCAATTCCTGAAACGCCGGGACGGGGGGCGGGCCACCATCCTGCCCCTGAGCTCCATCCGCCCGGGCAGCCTGCGGGAGGCCCAGGGCCTGGAGCGGGAGCCGGGATTTTTAGGGGTGGCGGACACGCTGGTGTCCTTCGACCCCAAATATCAGAATGTATTCTCCAATCTGCTGGGCCGGGTGGCCGTGATGGAGGACCTGGACGCGGCCATTGCGGCGGCGCGGAAGTATGGCTATCGCTTCCGCATTGTCACCCTGGACGGACAGGTGCTGAATCCCGGCGGCTCTATGACCGGCGGCTCCGCCAGCCGGAGCGCGGGAATCCTCAGTCGGGCCAATGAGCTGGAACGGCTGAGACTGCAAGGGGAGACACTTCACAGTCAGACTGTGGAGGCGGACCGCCGGGCCGCCGAGGCGGAGCGGGAGGCCACCGCCGCCCGCTATGAGCTGGAGACCGCCCGGGGCCAGCTGCGCCAGTGGGAGGACGCCATTTTGAAGGCGGAGGGTCTCCGCAGTCACTGCGACAGTGTGCTGGCGGGCCTGGAGAGGCAGCAGGCGGAGCAGCAGGAGGAGCTGGACCGTCTCAGCGGCCGCTCCGCCCAGATCGAGGCGGACACCCAGAAGGCCCGGGCCAGGATCGAGGCCCAGGAGGGCGCGGCGGCGGCCCTGAAGGCCGAGGCCGAGGGCAAGAGCCGGGGACAGAGCGACTTGCAGGCCCGGTCGGCCCAGATCGCCCGGGAGGCCGCCGAGCTGACTGCCGCCCAGGCCGCCCTGGAGGCGGAGGGGGAGGCCACCCGCTCCGGCCTGGACGAGCTGATCCAATTCAAGGAGAGCCTGGCCGGGGACCGGGACCAGAGCCGGGCGCTGATGGCAGGCTATGAGACGGAAAACGATGGCTTCGCCCAGGAGATCGCCCGGAAGGAGGCCGCTCTGGCCGACCTGCGGACCCAGGGGCGGAGCCGGTCGGAGACCATCGCCCGGCTGAACCGGGAGAAGCTGGAGCTGGAGGGCCGGCGCATCCGGGCCACCAAGGACAGCCAGAGCCGCAACGACGAGCTGCTGCGGCTGGAGGGAGAGGTCTCCCGCCTGGACCAGAGGAAGCTGGCGGCGTCTATGGACGAGAAGCAGCTGCTGGACAAGCTGTGGGAGACCTATGAGCTGTCCCACGAGGCGGCCTGCCGCCAGCGGGTGGAAATTGAATCCACCGCCCGGGCCAACCGGCGGATCGGGGAGCTGAAGCGGGCCATCTCCGGCCTGGGACCGGTGAACGTGGGGGCCATTGAGGAGTTCCAGCGGGTGAATGAGCGGTATACCTATCTCACCGACCAGCGGGACGACGTGGAGCAGGCCAAGGCGGAGCTGGAAGCGGTGATCGCCGACATTACCCAGGAAATGAAGACCATCTTCCAGCGGGAGTTCCAGACCATCAACCAGGCCTTCGGCCAGACCTTCCGGGAGCTGTTCGGCGGCGGCAAGGCCGCCCTGGAGCTGGAGGACCCCAAGGACATCCTGAACTGCGGCATTGAGATCAAGGTGCAGCCGCCGGGAAAGGCGCTGAAGGTGCTGTCGCTGCTGTCCGGCGGGGAGAAGGCCTTTGTGGCCATCGCCCTGTACTTTGCCATTCTCAAGGTGCGGCCCACCCCCTTTGTGGTGATGGACGAGATCGAGGCCGCCCTGGACGACAACAACGTGGTCCGCTTTGCCCGGTATATGCGGAGCATTGCCAACAAGACCCAGTTCATCGTCATTACCCACCGGCGAGGGACCATGGAGGAGGCCGACGTGCTCTATGGCGTGACCATGCAGGAGCAGGGCATTTCCCGGATGCTGACCATCAATCTGAACGATGTGGCGGAGGAGCTGGACGTGCACTGAGTGTGCGGTGAAAATACTTTACAGAATAGAAAAGGGAGGCGTTCCCATGGGAAAGAAAAGCGAGCTGCCCCAGATTTTGGGCCTGATCGCCCTGATCGTGGTGCTGGTGCTCGGGGTGAAGGTGCTGTTCTCCTCGCTGAGCGTCATCAACAGCCACAGCGCCAGCACCGGGCAGACCACCGAGCTGATGGAGCCGGGGCAGTCTGGGGAGAGCGGCCGGCCGGCGGGGGAGGAGAACGGGGCGGAGGCCCCCAGCTTCTGCCCCTATTGCGGCAAGCAGCTGCCGTCTGCCTTCCAGTGGGGGCAGTTCTGCCCCTTCTGCGGGGAGCAGGTACAGGCATAAGAAGGACCAGACTGTCGAAAAAGCGGCGAAGCCACTGTTTCGACAAGCCGGACCGCGCCTCGGGCGCGGAGAAAGGGTGAGTGTGATGGGCTTTTTTGATAAGCTGAAAAAAATCAACATTTTTGCGAATTTCGGGTCGGAGCTGACCGACGACTTTTATGACGAGCTGGAGGAGTCGCTGATTCTGGCGGACACCGGCATGGACGTGACCCTGGAGCTGGTGGAGGAGCTGCGCCGCCGGGTGCGGGCGGAGCACATCAAGACCATGGAGAACGCCCGGGCCTGCATGGTCCGGGTGATCGCCGACGCGCTGCACACCGGGGATGAGACGCTGAATCTGTCCACCCGCCCCTCGGTGGTGCTGTTCATCGGGGTGAACGGGGTGGGCAAGACCACCACCATCGGCAAGATCGGCGCCCAGCTGCGGGGCCAGGGGAAGAAGGTGCTGTTCTGCGCCGCCGATACCTTCCGGGCCGCCGCTGCGGAGCAGCTGACCATCTGGGCCGACCGGGCCGGGGTGGACATCATCAAGCAGCATGAGGGGGCCGACCCCGCCGCCGTGGTCTTTGACGCCGCCTCTGCCGCCAAGGCCCGGAACAGCGACGTGGTGCTGGTGGACACCGCCGGGCGGCTGCACAACAAGCAGAACCTGATGAATGAGCTGAACAAGATCAGCCGCGTGGTGGACCGGGAGCTGCCCGGCTGCGCCCGGGAGACCCTGCTGGTGCTGGACGCCACCACCGGCCAGAACGGACTGATCCAGGCCAAGCAGTTTCAGGAGGCCGCCGGGATCACCGGCATCGTCCTGACCAAGCTGGACGGCACCGCCAAGGGGGGCATCGCCATTGCCATCGCCAAGGAGCTGGGCGTGCCCGTGAAGTACGCCGGTGTGGGCGAGGGGCTGGACGATCTGAAGCCCTTTGACGCCGAGGAGTTCGCCCAGGCGCTGATTTAAGGGCCTGACGGGCAATATTTCGCCAAACGGGCGGAAGTTTCCCCTGCAAATTTACACTCTGTCCATAGATTTAAGGTGGACAGCTGTGCTACAATACAACATTACAGAGAGGAAGTCGTTTTATGGCAAGAATTGACGGACGGGCCTGCGACCAGCTGCGCCCGGTAGAGATCATACCCAACATCAACAAATTCGCCGAGGGCTCTTGTCTCATCCGCTGCGGCAACACCCATGTGCTGTGCACCGCCAGCGTGGAGGACAAGCCCCCCCGCCATGTCCCCGAGGGGGAGGGCTGGGTGACGGCGGAGTACTCCATGCTCCCCCGGGCCAACCGGGAGCGCTCCCGCCGGGACATCTCCAAGCTGAAGCTCAACGGCCGCGCGGCGGAGATCCAGCGGCTCATCGGCCGCTCCCTCCGGGCGGTGGTGGACCGGAAGAAGCTGGGACCCTGGAATATCACCGTGGACTGCGACGTGCTCCAGGGCGACGGCGGCACCCGCACCGCCTCCATCACCGGCGGCTTTGTGGCCATGATGCTGGCGTTTCAGAAGATGCAGAGGGAGGGGCTGCTCACCCAGCTGCCCGTCAGCGGCTATGTGGCTGCGGTGTCTGCCGGGGTGGTGGGCGACGTGCCCATGCTGGACCTGTGCTATGAGGAGGACTCCTCCGCCATGGTGGACCTGAACTGCGTCATGGACGACCGGGGCCGTCTCATCGAGATCCAGGGCACCGGCGAGGGCCGGCCCTTTACCCTGGAGGAGCAGCAGGAGCTGGTCCGGCTGTGCGCCAAGGGCGTTGACGAGCTTCAGGCCATTCAGCGGGCCTGCCTGGAGGGTTGAGGGGATGGCACAGGTATTCGAAATGCTGATGCTGATTCTGTTCGGCCTGTCCTGGCCGTTCAACATCGCAAAGTCCCTGCGCTCCCGCACCGCCCGGGGCAAGAGCATCTATTTTGAGATGGTCATTATCGTGGGCTATCTCTGCGGCATTGCGGGGAAGATCGTGGGCCACAACGTCACCTATGTGGTGGCCTTTTACCTCATCGACATCGCCATGGTGTCCGCCGACCTGATCCTCACCCTGCGGAATATGGCCCTGGACCGGGCCGCCGACCGAAAGGAGCGCAAGGCATGAAATTTGTTCTGGCCAGCAAGAATCAAAAGAAACTGGTGGAGATGAACGCCATCCTGTCTCAGCTGGGCATTGAGGTCTGCTCCGAGGCCGACGCCGGGGTGGACGTGGAGGTGGAGGAGACCGGCTCCACCTTTGAGGAGAACTCCCTGCTGAAGGCCAGGGCCGTGATGGAGGCCAGCGGGCTGCCTGCCGTGGCCGACGACTCCGGCCTGTGCGTGGACGCGCTGAACGGCGCGCCGGGGGTGTATTCCGCCCGCTACGGCGGACCGGAGCTGGACGACACCGGCCGCTGCCGCCTGCTGCTGGAAAATCTGCGGGGACAGTCGCCCCGGACGGCGAAGTTCGTCTCGGTAATCACCTGCTGCTTCCCCAACGGCGACGTGCTCACCGCCCGGGGGGAGTGTCCGGGGACCATCGCCTTCGCCCCCATGGGGGAGGGCGGCTTCGGCTATGACCCGGTGTTTTTCCTGCCGGAGAAAAAGAAGACCTTCGCCCAGCTGACGGCGGAGGAGAAGAACGCCATCTCCCACCGGGGAAAGGCTCTGGAGACCTTCCGCGCCCGGTTGGAGGAATATTTCAAACAGTAATGGAGAGAACATAATGGAGCTGACAAGCAAGCAGCGGGCCCAACTGCGGGGTCTCGCCACCAATATCGACACCATCCTCATCGTGGGCAAGGATGGCATCGGCGACAACCTGGTGAAGCAGGCCAACGACGCCCTGGAGGCCCGGGAGCTGATCAAGGGCCGGGTGCTGGAAAATTCCATGCTGTCCCCCCGGGAGGCCGCCCAGGAGCTGGCCCCCCTGACCCGCAGCGAGGTGGTCCAGGTCATCGGGACCAAGTTCGTTCTGTACCGGCCCAGCCACAAGAAGGATAAGAAGGACAAAATCGTTCTGGTGGCCGACCGGAAGAAGAACACAAAAATCTGAGCTTATTCTACATCAAAGGTGGTGCCCGATATGAAAATCGGTATCTACGGCGGGACCTTTAATCCCCCCCATCTGGGACACATGGCGGCGGCCAGGGCGGCGGTGGAGGCGCTGGAGCTGGATAAGCTCCTGCTCGTCCCTGCGGCCATCCCGCCCCACAAGGACCTGCCCCAGGGGACCCCTGCTCCGGAGCACCGGCTGGCTATGACGGAGAAAATGGGCGACGCGCTGGGGCTGCCCAAGGTGGTCCAGGTCTCTGACCAGGAGCTGCACCGGGAGGGGGCCAGCTATACCTCTGACACGCTGGAGGCCATCCGCGCCCAGTATCCCGAGGCGGAGCTGTGGCTGCTCATGGGGACGGATATGTTCCTCACCCTCCACCGCTGGCATGAGCCGGAGCGGATCATGGCCCTGGCGGGGATCTGCGGCTTCGGCCGCACGGAGCAGGACGGCGAGAGCGTCTTTGCCCCGCAGCGGGAGTATCTGGCCAAGCACTTCGGGGCCAAGGTGGTCACCATGACCCTGCCCGGGCTGGTGGACGTCTCCTCCACCCGGCTGCGGGCGATGCTGGCTGCCGGAGCGGGCCGGGAGTATCTGGCCCCGGCGGTGTATGGGTACATTTTAATGCACGGACTGTACGGCACCCACGCCGATTTGAAGCACCTGGACCTGCCGGAGCTGCGGGCCTGCTCCTACAGCATGATGCAGCAGAAGCGGGTGCCCCACGTCATGGGCGTGGAGGAGGAGGCGGTGAAGCTGGCCCGCCGCTGGGGGGCCGACCCGGAGCTGGCCCGCCGCGCGGGAATCCTCCACGACTGCACCAAATACTGGGACCTGGCGGAGCAGACGGCGGCCTGCACCAAATACGGCGTGGAGCTGGATGCGCTGGAGCAGCAGGCGGTGAAGCTGCTGCACTCCAAGACCGGGGCCTGCATCGCCAAGTACGTCTTCGGCCAGGCTCAGCCGGTGTATGACGCCATCTTCTGGCACACCACCGGCAAGGGGGACATGACCACCCTGGAGAAGATCATCTACGTCGCCGACTACATGGAGCCGAACCGGGACTTTGAGGGGGTGGACCGCCTGCGGCGGCTGGCCTATGAGGACCTGGACAAGGCCATGCTCCTGGGGCTGGAAATGACCATTCAGGAGATGGAGGAGCGGGGCGTTCCTGTCCACACCAGGACCATCGAGGCCCGGGACTGGCTGACCGCCCACGGAGTAACCACAGAGGAATGAGGCAAACATGAGCAAAGAACACAGCCGCCGGGGTCGGCGGCAGGCAGGCAGACAGTCCACCCTGACCCGGTGGTGGACGGAGCACAGATACTGGGTGGAGGGTCTCAGCCGGGGCCAGCTCATCCGCTACCGCATTTTGCAGGTAGTGACGGTGATGGCCGTGCTGATCATCGCGGCCTTCTGCATCCTGCGGACCTGGGTGCGGATGCCCGACGTGCCCCAGCCCGGCGTGGAGGGGACGGGCGGGTCCGGCGATACCTCCATCAGCGGAGAGATCCCCGACGTGGTCCGCAGCGGGCGGAAGAATGGGGTCTATACCTTCCTGCTGGTGGGCAAAGACACCGCCGGCGGCGGCAACACGGACACCATGCTCCTGCTGACCTACGACACCAAGGCCAAGACCATCCACGGGCTGAACCTGCCCCGGGATACCATGGTCAACGTATCGACCTCCAGCAAGCGGCTGAACGCCGTGTATAACTACAACAAGGGCAAGGACAAGGCCGCCCAGGTGCAGAACGGCATGGCCGCCCTGAAAAAGGAAATCGGCCATATCACCGGCATTACTCCGGACTTCTATGTCATTGTGGAGTGGGAGGCCATCGGCAAGCTGGTGGACGCCCTGGGCGGCGTGGAGTTTGAAGTCCCCTTCAACATGGACTACGACGACCCCACCCCCGGCCAGGACCTGCACATCCACCAGAAGGCCGGTCTGCGGGTGCTGTCCGGCGACGACGCCATGCAGGTGATTCGCCACCGGAAGAACAACGACGGCAGCCACTCCGGCGGCGACGTGGGCCGCCTGAAGATCCAGCAGAGCTTTTTGAAGGCCGTGGCGAAGAAGTGTCTTCAGCCCGCCACCTTCCTGAAGCTGCCGGAGCTTAGCGCCATCTTTGCGGAGAACGTCACCACCGACCTGAGCGTGGGCAACATCCTGGCCTTCGCCGAGCAGGCCCGGGGGATGGACGCGGAGACCGATGTCACCTTCCAGACCGCGCCCCTGGGGGCCTCGGTGCGCTATCACGGCGCGGCCATGGTCACCCTGGACGTGGATGAGCTGCTGACCATCCTCAATGCGGACATGAATCCCTATCTCAGCGACATCCAGCGCAGCGACCTCCAGGTGGTCTACTGCCGCAGCGACGGCTCGCTGGCGGTCACCAGCGGCACGCTGCTGGTCAGCGGCAGAGGGTCCAGCGGCTCCGGCAGCGGCTCCGGAGGCAAGAACAACCAGACCACCACCACCCAGAAGCCCGCAGAGGAGGAGCCAGCAGAGGAGGAGCCGACAGAGGACGAGCCGGAGGATGTCCAGGAGCCGGAGAACAACGGCGGTACCTCCAGCAGCGGCGGCAATGAGACGCCCGCGCCGGAGCCTACCCCCGAACCCAATCCCGAGCCTACCCCCGAACCCAATCCCGAGCCTACCCCGGAGCCTACGCCCACCCCGGAGCCGGAGCCGACGCCGGAGCCTACCCCGGAACCCACGCCCGACCCGAACGAGAACAGTACGCCCTCCCAGGATGTGGGCGGCGGCACCGTAGCCGCCGGCCCGGACGTCCCGGAGAACGAAGCGGCCGCCCAGGTGGCCTGAGCCGCACACCCGCCCGACACCCGGGCAAGACAGAAAGGGGAACACAACGTGACTTCTTACGAGCTGGCCATTCTTCTGGCCAAGGCCCTGGACAACAAAAAGGGCCAGAACATCAAGGTGCTGAAGACCGAGGAGCTGACCACCCTGGCCGACTACTTCGTCCTGTGCACCGCCACCTCCAACACCCAGGTGAAGGCCATGTCCGACGCCTGTGAGGAGGCCGCCGAGCAGAACGGCGAGCAGGCCCACCACATCGAGGGCCACCACGACGGCACCTGGCTGCTGATGGACTTTTCCTCCGTGCTGGTCCACGTCTTCACCGACGAGGCCCGGAAGTTCTATGACCTGGAACGCCTGTGGGGCGACGCGCAGGAAGTGGATTTGACGGAGATTTTGAAGGAAGGCTGAGGGTCAGCCTTCCGGAGTTTGGGGTTCCGCGTCTGCGGACGCGGGGTATTTCGCTCCCTGCGGGGAGCGAGTTACTTTGCCCACGGCGGCAAAGTAACCAAAGCGCCGCTTAGGGGAGAGGGATTTCGATTTCCCTCTCC
>URTG01000010.1 GCA_900550705.1 uncultured Eubacteriales bacterium
ACCCAACAAAAAAGTCGTGAAAATCCGACAAAGCTGGATTTTCACGACTTTTTCTAACTTTTGACGGGGGCTGTTCTCTTGCAATTCGCATTTTGAGACAACCCCGTGTGTTTGTCTTACAAAATAATGCAGATCAGTCCGCCGGACCCCTCGTTGATAATGCGCTGAAGGGTCTCCCGCAGCTTGGCCCGGGCATCCTCCGGCATCCGCTTCAGCTTGGCGTTCAGGTCCTCGTTCACCAGCTCGTGAAGGGATTTGCCGAAGATGTTGGCCTCCCAGATCTTACTGGAATCCCCCTCATACTCCTGAAGCAGATAGTGGATCATGTCCTCGCTCTGCTTTTCGCCCCCCACAATGGGGGAAACTTCCGTCTCGATGTCCGCCCGGATCATGTGGATGGAGGGCGCGCTGGCCCGGAGGCGGACCCCGTAGCGGCCGCCCTGGCGGGTAATCTCCGGCTCCTCCAGCACCAGGGACTCCACCGACGGGACCACGATGCCGTAGCCCGTCTCCTCCACCTCCTTCAAGGCGTCGGCCACCCGGTCATAGGCGGCCTTCACCCCGGCCAGCTGGGTGAGCAGGGCCATCAGGTCCCCGTCGTCCCCCACCTGGAAGCCGGACTGCTGGGAGACCGTCTCATAAAACAGGGCCCGGGGCAGCTCCAGCTCCGCCTCCAGGCGGCCCACCCCAAGGTCGATGGCGGTGATTCTGCTGCCGCTGACCTCCTGGCAGTGGAAGCACTCCTCCACCGCCCGCCGGGCGTCCCGTATCCGTCGAAGCTCGGCGGAGCCCTCCCGCACCGCCTGGTACAGGTCCGTCTGAATGGGGTGGTCCTGGGGCAGGGCATCCACCCAGGCGGGCAGGAACAGGTCCATCTCCTTGATGGGGAACTCATAGAGCACACTGCGAAGCAGCTCGTCGATCTGGCCGCCGTCCAGCTCCAGGCAGTTCACTGCCAGACAGGTCACGTCGTACTGTCCCGCGATCTCCTCCCGCAGGGCCTGGGCCCGGCTCCCCTTGGGGTCTGCGGAGTTGAGCAGCACCAGAAAGGGCTTGCCCAGCTCCTTCAGCTCGGAGATGACCCGTTCCTCCGCTTCGACGTAGTCCTCCCGGGGAATGTCGGTGATGGTCCCGTCGGTGGTGACCACGATGCCGATGGTGGAGTGCTCCGAGATCACCTTTCGGGTGCCGATCTCGGCGGCCTCTGCCATGGGAATTTCGTGGTCAAACCAGGGGGTGGTGACCATCCGCTCGGTCTCCCCCTCCAGCTGGCCCACTGCACCGGGGACCAGATAGCCCACACAGTCGATGAGCCGGACCCGAAAGGCCGTGCCCCCGTCCACCGACAGGGTCACCGCCTCCTCGGGGACGAATTTTGGCTCCGCCGTCATAATGGTCCGGCCGGACCCGCTCTGGGGCAGCTCATCCCGGGCACGCTCCCGGCGGTAGACGTTGTCTATGCCGGGGATCACCTGGGTCTCCATAAATCGCTTGATGAAGGTGGATTTTCCCGTCCGGACGGGACCCACCACCCCGATGTAGATGTCCCCCTCCGTGCGGAGGGCAATGTCCTCATACAGCTTGCGTTCTTCCACGTTCTCTCCTCCTTACCGCGCCCCGGGGATCAGCAGCATCCGGTGGGCCGGGGGCGTCTCCCCCTCCAGTCCGTTGGCCTGGGCGATCCGCTCGGTGGTGGTGCCGTATTGCTTGGCCAGGTCCCAGAGGCTCTCCCCCGTCTCCGCCCGCCGCAGCACCAGCGAGGGCCGCCGTCCCTCCTGCCCTCTGGCCTCCCCCAGGACGGCGGACTCCACAAAGGACACCTCGCCGCACTGCACCGCCAGACAACGGAATTCCAGGGAGAAGCGCAGCTCCATGCCCCCCGCCACCGGCGCTGCGAACACCTCGCCGGGACAAAATACCCGGCAGCGCAGGGCGGCCCCCGCGGGCAGACCGTCCATGGGACAGGGCACGGGGATGGTCTTCGTCAGCGTCTGCACCTGCTCCTCCTCGTCCAGGCAGAGCACGGAGACGCAGGCCTGGGCGGACAGCGCCGTCCGGCCCTTCTCCTCGCCTTGGGTGACGCTGCCCAGGGCCACCCAGGCGGACACCACGCTGCGGATGGGGCGCTCCGTGTCGATGAGCTCCCGCACCGGCACAGTCCGGACAAAGGACTCGTTTCCCAGGCACAGGGGCTGGCTGGCAGTCCGCACCTCCATCTGACAGCGGGTGCTGTACACATCCCGCAGCAGGGTCACCGTCCGGCGGCAGCGCAGCTCTCCCTGGGCCACCAGCTCCACGGTAACGCGGAGGGTCCCGCCCTCCGGGTCCGGCTCCGTCTTCACGTCGGCCACCTGGATCAGGATGGGGTCACAGCCGCCGTCCTCCCCCTCCGGGGCCTCCATCACCTGGGAGAAGGGCACCGCCTCCTGCTGTGCTGTCAGTCCCCCGGCGGCGTTTTGCAGCAGGCAGGATAACAACAGACTGCCCTTGAAGATGAGCTTGCTTCCAATGCGCTTGTGCTCGCTGCACAGTGCCTGGACCTGAAGGGCCAGACATTGCAGGCTCTCCCCCTGGGCGGCGGGCAGCCGCAGGTCGGTCTGGACGGAGAAGGGCTTTTCGCCCACCGCCGTCACGGGACAGCAGGAATACTGCTCCCGCCGCTGGCACAGACCCTCGCCGCAGCACTCCGCCGCGCCGCAGCAGACCCGGCGCTCCACCGGCTGCCAGGCCGTCAGCTCCACGGCCAGGTCGGCCCGGAGTAGGATTTTTCGGGGGTTCAGCGCCCGGGCCTCTGCGGTCTTCAACCGCACCCGGGCCAGCACCGCCCCCGCCTCCGTCAGTCCCGGGGCCTCCGCCTGGCAGGTAAAGGGCAGACTCACCTCCATCCGGCTCAGTCCCGGCCCGCCGCCCTCCGGCCGGTAGAGCACGGCGGCCCGCACCGTTCCGGTGACCACGGCCAGCCCCTCCTTCGCCTGTCGGCTGCCCAGCATGGCCTGACCGCAGACATCCGCGATGTGCAGGATGTCCGGGCAGGCATCGGGCACGATGCTCTCCAGCGTCTCCTCCTGGCAGAGGGTGAGGTCCGCCGCTAGTTCATAGCAGCGCAGCGTTTCACGTTCAAATTCCAGCTCCATTCGGTTCGCTCCCTTATGTTCATGTGGGGCCTGGCCTCTGGCCACGCTTCGGAGGATTCTATGCGCGGGAGCGGGACGGTATGTCCGCCGCAGAAAAAATGTCGCCGGACACATACCCGGCGACATTTTTATGTCATTTCAGACCGA
This sequence comes from uncultured Eubacteriales bacterium, assembly GCA_900550705.1. Classification (GTDB taxonomy): domain Bacteria; phylum Bacillota; class Clostridia; order Oscillospirales; family Oscillospiraceae; genus Lawsonibacter. The sequence goes on from URTG01000010.1 coordinate 3,282, forward strand.
ACAGTCTACGCAGCAGCCCGCGCAAACACCGGGGCGAACGAACGACCACGATGCCCATTTCTGCTCCCCCTTTCCTGGCTCCGTTTGCTCCAGTCTATGCGGCGGGGCTGGAATTGTTTCGAGCATACAGAAAAGCCGCAGAGCGCGGTCCAACCCGGACGCACACTCTGCGGCTCTGATTTTTATTTCTGGCCCTTATTCCGCTGCCAATCCGGGATGGCCTTGGCCTGCTCATAGAGGCGGACATAGCTCTGGTGGCGGGTGGGCTGGAGCTTGCCCTGGTGCAGAGCCTCCAACACGGCGCAGCCCTGCTCCTTCACATGGGCACAGTCCTGAAAACGGCACCGGTCCAGATAGGGCGCGAACTCCCGGAAGCAGTGCTGCAGGTCCTCCTTCCGCATAAGCTCCATGCGGTCCACGTCGAAGGACGAGAACCCCGGCGTGTCGGCCACCAGCGCCCCGAAGGACAGCCGGAACAGCTCCACATGGCGGGTGGTGTGGCGGCCCCGGCCCAGCTTTTCGCTGACATCGCCGGTGGGGATGCTCACCCCCGGGTCCAGGGCGTTCAGAATACTGGATTTCCCTACGCCGGAGTTCCCTGTAAAGGCAGAAACCTTGTCTCGAATCAGCTCCCGCAGTGCGCCGATCCCCTCGCCGGTCTCGGCGCTGACCCGCAGGGTGGGAAAGCCCGCCGCCTCGTAGATCGCCGCCAGCTCATCCCCGGCCACTAAATCGCACTTGTTCACGCAGATGACGCTCTGGCAGTCCCGGCTCTCCGCGATGGCGGCTACCCGGTCGATGAGAAAGGGCTCCGTCACCGGCGTGGCCTGGGAGGCGATTATGACCAGCTGGTCGATGTTGGCCACCGCCGGCCGGTAAAACTGGTTTTTCCGGGGCAGGATTTCATCCAGCGCGCCGGAGCCATCCCCCAGGGGGGTGAACCGGACCCGGTCCCCCACCAGAGGGGTCTGCTTCTCGTGGCGCAGCTTGCCCCGGCCCCGGCAGGCTGTCAGTGTGCCCGTGCCGTCATCCACATAGTAGAAGCCGCTGAGGGCCTTCATAATCGTGCCTGTGGCTGTCATTCAGAGAAATTCACCTCACAGGTCCCGCTCTGCGTACCATTCCAATAATAGGTCAGCGTCTTGGTGGTGCCCTCCGTTCCGGTGACCTGGACCGAGACCGACATCTCCATGGCGGTGTCGTAGCTGTGCTGAAGGATGGTCTTGCCGTCCATGGTCACTGTCAGCTCCACGGTGTCGCCGGTGTCGGGCAGGGGGATGTCCACCGTCTTGGTGATCTGCTTGTCCGTCGTGCTGGACGGGTCGGGTCCCATGCTGATCTGAAGGTTGACCTTGGTGCCCTCCTCTACCTGGGTGGTGGCGGTGGGGTACTGGCCGGCCACCTTGCCGGCCTCCACCGTGTCGCTGTACACCTTATCCACCGAGCCGACGGCCAGGTTCATCATGGTGATGTCGCTCTTGGCCTGGGCCTCGGTGCGGTCCAGCAGACTGGGCATGGTGAGGGTCTTGCTCTTGGGACCCTTGCTGATGACCATGTGGACCGTGGCGTTCTTGCTCACCTGCGTGTCCTTCAGCGGGGTGAAGGAAATCACATGGTCGGCGGCCACCGTGTCGTCATAGTCGTAATCCGGGGTATCATAGCTCAGGCCAAGCTCCTGCAAGGCGTCGAAGGCTTCCCGGTAGTCCATGTCGTACAGGTCGATCATGGTGACCGTGTCCGACCCGCCGCTGACGGTGACCACGATCTCGGTCTTGGGGTCGGTGACCTTGCTGCCCGCTGCGGGCTTCTGGCTGATGATGGTGCCCTCCTCCGCATCGTCCGGCACAGTGTCGCCCAAGGTGACGGTGAAGGTCCCCAGCAGGTCCCGGTCGTCCTGGACGCTGGCGTAGGTCTCGCCGGTCAGCTTAGGCACCTCGAAGGTCTCCGCCGGGGCAAACAGGTCGGAAAACAGAACGCGGTACAGGAAGTAGACCACGCCGGCCAGGAACAGCAGCACGGCGGCCACCGCCGCCGCAACGGGCCAGATGGGGCCGCGCCCCTGCGGCTCGTCCGGCTCCTCCTCCACCCTGCGGTGGCTACGCTGGCTCCGGCGCTCTACATAGCTGTCGCTCTCGCGGATGCGCTCCCGGCTGTGGGTGGGGACGGTGTGGATCTGGGTCCGGTCCACGTCCAGCTCCTCCTCCGGAACGAACTCGTTGACGTGGTAGTCAAAGTTAATGCTGGGATTTTTGCGGAACTCCTCCAGATCGGCCAGCATGGCGTCGGCGGAGGGGTAGCGGTCGTCCGGATTGGGGGCCATGGCCTTCATGGTGATGGCCTCCAGCGCCTCGGGGATGGTGGGGTCGATCTCCCGGGGGGAGAGCGGGATGGAGTTGATGTGCTGAATGGCCACCGACACCGGGGTATCCCCCTCGAAGGGCAGGCGGCCGGTGATCATCTCATACAGCACCACACCGGCGGAGTACAGGTCCGACCGGGCATCGATGTGGCTGCCCCGGGCCTGCTCCGGGGAGATATAGTGGACGGAGCCCAGGGCCTCCTGGGTCAGCGTGCTGTGTCCGCCGGACACCACCCGGGCGATGCCGAAGTCGGCCACCTTCACGCTGCCGTCCCGCAGGACCATCACATTGTGGGGCTTGATGTCCCGGTGAATGATCCCCCGGCTGTGGGCGTGGCCCAGGGCCTTGGTGATCTGGGTGATGAAGTGCAGCGCCTCACGCCAGTTCAGCTTGTTCCCCTTTTTCTGCATATACTGCTTCAGGGTAATGCCATCGATCAGCTCCATGACGATGTATTCCAGCTCCGAGGAGCGGCTCACGTCATACACGGCCACGATGTTCGGGTGGGACAGCATAGCGACCGCCTGGGCCTCATCGTGGAAGCGGCGGCGGAACTCCGTATCCTGCGCCAGGTCCTCCCGCAGGATCTTGATGGCCACCAGGCGGTTCAGCCGGTGACACCGCGCCTTATACACCTTCGCCATGCCGCCGACCCCGACGAGCTCAAGGATTTCATATCGATTGTCGAGTAATTTACCAATATAGGAGTCCACGGTAAATCTCCTCCTTATCTGTCAGCGTCATGTAGATCATCGGCGGATCAGAACCGCCGTCACGTTGTCGGGAGCGCCCCGGTCCAGGGCCACGTTCAGCAGCCGCTGGCAGCAGTCCTCCGCGTCCCCGCCGTGGATCACCTCGTAGAGCATCTCCTGCTCCGTGACCACGTTGCTCAGACCGTCGCTGCACAGCAGCAGATAGTCCCCCTCCGCCATGGGCTGGCGGAAGCAGTCGGCCCGCAGCTCCGGCTCAGCGCCCAGGGCCCGGGTGATGAGATTCTTGTGGGGGTGGACCCGGGCCTGATCCCGGGTCAGCTCACCCCGCTCTACCAGATCCTCCACCAGGGAGTGGTCCCGGGTGACCAGCAAGATCCCCTCGTCGTTGATGTGGTAGGCGCGGCTGTCGCCCTCGTTCAGGAACACCGCCTCGCTGTCATCCGCCAGGACGGATACCAGGGTGGTCCCCATGCCGGTACACTCCTCGTCGTGGAGGGACCGGCGGAAAATTTCCCGGTTGGCCACCCCGGCGGCGGCGCGCATTCGCTCCTCCGCGCTTCCCTGGTCTGCGGCTTGGAACTGCTCCATAAACAGCGACACGGCCATGGTGCTGGCCACGTTGCCCGCCCGGGCGCCGCCCATTCCGTCGCACACCAGCGCGATCACCCGTCCGTCGGGCAGCGTCTCCGCCGCGAAGGCGTCTTGATTCTGCTGACGCACCGAGCCGCGGTGCGTGATTCCCCATACTTGCATGGACGTTCATCCTCTCTTTGCCGGTTCCCGGCGTCAGGTCTTCCCCTGCATGGCCTTGCGGCGCAGCTGCCCGCAGGAGGCGTCAATGTCCCCGCCCAGCTTGCGGCGCACCGTGACGGTCACGCCGTGGCTCTCCAGCCGCTTCTGGAACGCGGCCACGCGGCGGCTGGGCTTGAGCGGGCTCTCCTCCACCTCATTCAGCGGGATCAGATTCACATGACCGGGGGTCCCCTTGAGCCAGCGGGCCAGAAGGTCCGCCTGCCAGTCGGAGTCGTTCACTCCGTCGATCATTGCATATTCGTAGGAGATACGCCGCCCCGTGGTATGGAAATACCGGCGGCAGGTCTCCATCAGCTTCTCCACCCCTACAGAGCGATTTACCGGCATGATTTTGGACCGGGTCTCGTCATCCGGGGCGTGGAGGGATACGGACAATGTTAATTGTAACCCATATTGGGCCAGTTTGTCAATTTTCTCTACCAACCCGCAGGTGGACAGAGAAATATGCCGCATTCCGATGTTCATTCCCTCGGGGTGGTTCACCAGCGTCAGGAACTTCATCACCGTGTCAAAATTGTCCAGCGGCTCGCCAATGCCCATAAGAACGATGTTGGAGATGACCTCCCCGCTATCCAGCTGGGTAAAGAGCACCTGGTCAATCATTTCAGATGGTGTCAAGTCTCTTACCTTGCCAGCAATCGTAGAGGCGCAGAAAGCGCAGCCCATGCGGCAGCCCACCTGGCTGGAGATACACACGGTGTTCCCATGCTTGTAGCGCATGAGGACGGTCTCGATACAGTTGCCGTCCCCCAGCTCCCACAGGTACTTGATGGTGCCGTCCTGCGCGGACACCTGCTTCCGGGCCACGGTGGGGGCGGTGATATAGCAGCTCTCGCCGAGCTTCTTCCGCAGGTCCTTGGACAGGTTGCTCATCTCCTCGAAGGAGGTGACGCCCCGGTAGAGCCACTGAAACACCTGCTTGGCCCGAAAGGCGGGTTGGCCCTGCTCCTTGAACCAGGCCGCCAGCTCGTCCGGCGCCATGGATTTGATGTCAATCACAGGGTCTCCTCCTCCCGTTTCAGCCTGGCGATAAAAAAGCCGTCTGTCCCGTGCCGCTGGGGCCACAGGGTCACCATGCCATTCTCCGCCACTCCAACGGGGCCAGGCAGTGTAAAGGCTTCTCGCTTTAGCGTCTTATTGTGCTCCAGAAAGCGCTCCACCAGTCCCTCGTTCTCCTGCTTCCGCAGGGTACAGGTGGAATAGACCAGCGTTCCGCCGGGCTTCACATACCGGGCGGCATTTTCCAGAATGGCCAGCTGAATGGCGGGCAGGTCGTCCAGCTCCTTCGGGTCCTTGTAGCGGATGTCCGGCTTCTTCCGAATGACGCCCAGACCGGAACAGGGGGCATCCACCAGTACCAGGTCGAAGGCGGCCTCCCATTGGGGGCGGAACACCTTGCCGTCGGCGGTCATGGGGGTGATACAGGTCAGCCCCAGCCGGTCCGCCCCGGCCTGGATGAGCTTCTTTTTGTGGGGGTGCAGGTCGCAGGAGGTGATCTCCCCCTGGTTTTCCATGGCGATGCCCATGGCGAAGGACTTACCCCCGGGGGCGGCACAGCAGTCCAGCACCTTCATCCCCGGCTTCGGGTCGGCGGCCAGAGCCGCCAAGCGGGAGGCCGGGTCCTGAATATAGAACCAGCCCTTCTGAAAGGCGTCCAGCCGCTCCAGATTGCCGGTTTTCTCCAGATACAGGCAGTTTTCCAGCCAGGGGTGCTCCCGAAGGGTCACGCCCTGCTCCAGCAGGCTCTCCTCCACCTGGCACAGGGTGGCCCGGGTCGTGTTGACCATGGCGGTCATAGGCGGCTGGCTGTTGTCCGCCGCCAGCAGTCGGGCAGTCTCCTCCTCGCCAAGTGTCATGGAAAACTCCTTTACAAGCCATGCGGGGTGGGAGTAGAGAATGGAGAGGTAGGAATTTCTGTCCCTCTCCGGGATCATGGGCAGGTGGTCCAGGTTCCGCACCAGGTTCCGTAATATCCCGTTGACCATCCCCGCCGCCCGGGGGTTCTTACAGGCGCTTTTGGTCAGCGTCACCGCGCAGTTCACTGCGGCGCTGTTGGGGATTTTGTTCAGCATGAGCAGCTGATAGGCGCTCAGGCGCAGAATCTCCAGCACCTTCCCCTCCATGCGCTCCAAGGGGATATTGGAAAATTTAGACAGGTAAAAATCCAGCAGCATCTGGTTTTGCAGTACGCCGAAGCACAGCTGCGTGGCCAGGGCCGCGTCCCGCCGGTCCAGTCCGGCGGCGGCCAGCTGCTTTTTTAACACTCCGTCAGACCACCCCCCCTGCCGGCGGCAGGCGATGAGGGTCCGCAGAGCAACTTCTCTGGCATCCATGTTCGGCTCCTCCCTCTCGCTCAGGTCAGGGGATGGCCGCGGAGATAATCCGCCGCCGCCATCCGGCGGCTGCCCGGGGCCTGAAGCTCCAGAATACGGATCACGCCGCCGTCGCCGCAGGCCACGTCAATGCCCGCCTTGCCGGCGGACAGGATGGTTCCGGGCACCTTCCCGGTCTGCTCGCCAGTCACTGTCACGGAATATACCTTTACAGCTGCTCCGTTGAGAATATCCGTCGAGGTGGCCGGCCAGGGCACCAGTCCCCGGACCTGGTCGTGAATTTCCTTGGCGCTGCGGGTCCAGTCGATGGGTGACAGGGCCCGGGACAGCATGGGGGCGTAGGTCACCCGGGCCGGGTCCTGGGGGGTACGGGTAGCCGTCCCCTCCTCCAGCTGCCGGACCACCCGGACCAGCAGCTCCGCGCCCAGTTGAGCCAGGCGGTCGTGGACGGTCTCCACCGTCTCCTCCGGGTCGATGGGCGTGGTCACCTGATCCAGGATGTCCCCCGCGTCCAGCTCCAGGGCCATGTCCATCACGGTCACGCCGGTCTCCCCGTCGCCGTTGACCACCGCCCAGTTGATGGGCGCGGCCCCCCGGTAGCGGGGCAGCAGCGAGGAGTGGACGTTGATACACCCGAAGCGGGGCAGGTCCAGGATCTCCCGGGGCAGCACCCGGCCATAGGCGGCCACCACGATCAGATCCGGGTCCAGGGCCTGGAGCTGCTGAAGGGCCGTTCCGTCCTTCACGCTGACCGGCTGATACACCGGAATGTCATGGGCCTGGGCCGTGACCTTCACCGGCGGGGGCAGCAGCTTCATGCCCCGGTTCTTGGGCTTATCCGGCTGGGTGAATACCCCGCACACCGTGTGCCCCGCCTGGAGCAGCGCCTCCAGAGAGGGCACGGCAAAGTCCGGCGTGCCCATGAAGACAATTCTCATTCGCCCTCGTCCTCCTGCTGCATCTCATCCAGCTCGTCGCTGGTATACAGGCGGTCGGCCAGCTCGGTGTACAGGTGGCCGTCCAGATGGCTGAGCTCATGGCAGAAGCAGCGGGCGGTCAGGTCCTGACCCTCCACCTCAAACCAGTTTCCCTTCCGGTCCTGGGCCTTGACCTTCACCCACTGGGGGCGGGTCACATAGCCCCACAGGCCGGGGACGGACAGGCAGCCCTCCAGCCCGGTCTGCTCTCCGCTCTGGTCCAGAATCTCGGGGTTGATCAGCTCCAGCTCCTCCCCCTCCCGGGTAGTGACGATCACGGCCCGGCGGAGGATGCCCACCTGGGGGGCGGCCAGACCCACGCCGTTGGCCTGGGCCAGGGTCTCCTTCATGTCGTCCAGCAGATCGGCCAGCTTATCATCAAACTTGGTAACGGGGTGGCAGACTTTGGTCAAAACCGGGTCCTCCCGGGTCACAATGGTGCGAATTGCCATGGTATCTCTCTCCTTTGTTCTTGGTTCAGTCAGCTCTCATAGGGGTTCCAGTCGGCAAACACCGCCACCCCTCGATTTTCTTTGTCCTGCTGGGCGGCCCGCAGCAAATAGGCCACCAGCTCCCGCAGCCGCTTGTCACACCGGCCGGTGATGGTCAGGCGGTAGCGGTAGCGGTTGTTGATTTTCGCCACGGCGGCGGGGGCCGGGCCGAAAATCTGTCCCTCCGCCTGGGCGGTGGCCAGGGCCTGGCGCAGCCGGATACAGCACCGGAGCACCGCCCCCTCGTCCAGCCCGGAGGCAGTGAGGACGATCACGTCCGCAAAGGGCGGATAGCCCCGCAGCCGCCGGAGGGGCAGCTCCTGACGATAGAAGCTCAGGTAGTCCTGCCGGGCGGCGAAGCAGATGATCTCATTTTTGGGTGTGTAGGTCTGGATCACCGCTCTGCCCTGCTTCTCTCCCCGGCCCGCCCGGCCCACCACCTGGGTGATGAGGGAGAAGGTCCGCTCCCCCGCCCGGAAGTCGTCGGAGTACAGGGCCGCGTCGGGGGCCACCACCCCCACCAGGGTGACGTTTTCAAAATCCAGCCCCTTGGCCACCATCTGGGTGCCGATGAGGATGGGCACCCGTTCCTTCCGGAAGCGCTCCAGCAGCGCCTCGTGGGAGTGGGCGGCAGAGACGGTATCCGTGTCCATCCGCAGCACCTCGGCCCAGGGGAACAGCTCCTGCAGCTCCTCCTGCACCCGCTGGGTGCCGGTGCCGATGAAATTCAGCACACCGCCGCACTCCGGGCAGGCCGGGGGCAGCGGCTGAGAAAATCCGCAGTGGTGGCACATCAGCCGGCGGTTGGCCGAGTGGTAGGTGAGCTTCACGGAGCACCGGGGGCACTCGGGCACTGCGCCGCACTCGCCGCAGCAGACCATCCGGCTGGCCCCCCTGCGGTTCAGAAACAGAATGGACTGCTCCCCCCGGTCCAGATTCTCCTTCAGCGCCGCCCGGAGGGGGCCGCTGAGGGAGCTGTCGTTCCCCTGGCGCAGCTCCTCCTTCATGTCCACAATGGTGACCTCCGGCAGGGCTTTCCGGTTGTACCGCTCTTTCAGGGAAAACAGCCGGATCTGCCCGCTGTCCGCCTGATACATGGTCTCCACCGACGGGGTGGCCGAGCCAAGCACCAGCAGGGCATTGTGCTGAACGCAGCGGTATTTGGCAATGTCCCGGGCGTGATAGCGGGGGGCGTTTTCCGATTTGTAGCTGGGCTCCTGCTCCTCGTCCAATACGATGAGACCCAGGTGCTCCAGCGGGGCGAACACCGCCGATCGGGTACCCAGCACCACCCGGGCAGCTCCGCTCCGCGCCCGCTTCCACTCGTCATAGCGCTCCCCCGCCCGGAGCGAGCTGTGCAGCACCGCCACCTCCGCGCCGAAGTGGGAGGCGAAAATGTGCAGCAGCTGAGGGGTCAGGGCGATCTCCGGCACCAAAATCAGGGCCGTTCGCCCTCGGGCCAGGGCCTCGGCCACCAGGCGGATATACACCTGGGTCTTTCCGCTGCCGGTGACGCCGTAGAGCAGGGCGGCCTGGGGCTGTCCGGACTCCATCAGCGCCCGCAGACCCTCGAAGGCCCGCTGCTGTTCCCCGTTCAGCTGTGGCTCCGGGGCGGGCTCCACCTGGCTCATGGGGGGACGGCGGAAGACCTCCTGCTTCTCCATCGTCAGAATTCCGCTTTTCTCCAGGGATCTCAAGGTGGAGGACGACGCGCCGGTGTAGTAGCACAGCTCCTTGGCCGAGGCAGCCCCTAATGTACACAGCAGCTCGGTCACCGCGTAGCGCAGGGGGGCCGACCTCCGCCGAGGGGTGACCATCGCCATGGCATCCTCCGCCGGGATGGCCAGAACGGCCAGCCGCTCGGTCTTGTCCCCGATCCCCCGCTGGGTGCTGGTCTCCACGGTCACCAGCCCCTGCTTTTTCAGCGCCCGGAGGACTACATTCACGTCCCGGGTGCCGAAGGCCAGCCGGAGCTGCTCCATATCCCCCTTGCCGCCCCAGTGGAGCAAAAGGTTCATCAGCTCCCCGCCGCCGGAGACCTCCTCCGCCCGGTTCAGCGCCGTCTCCCGGTCCAGGCCCTCCGCCACGCAGACGCAGTCCCGCAGGGAAAAATACAGTCCCGCCGGGAGCATGGCCTTCACACAGTCGTACACCGTGCAGAAGTAACGCTCCCGCATCCACAGGGCCAGCCTGATCCCCAGTGGGCTGAGCACCGGCGTGTCATCCAGCAGGGCCTGAATGTCCTTCCGGCCCGGCTTATGGTCCTCCTCCCGGGTCAGGGAGAGGACCATCCCGTCCGTGCCCCGGTTGCCCGACCCGAAGGGGACCAGCACCCGCATTCCCGGCCGCAGCCGGTCCTCCAGCTCCGGGGGGACGCGGTAGTCATAGGGGCGGTCAATGGCATAGATGGCCCGTGAGACGGCTATTTTTGCGATCATGCGCCCCACCGGGCCACCTCCCTTTTCTCCTCACGGAACGGAAAACAAGCGCAAGGAAAAATGGGCTCCCTGCGCTTGCCTGTGTTACTCCTGCTCCGGCTCCTCGTCGGTCTCCTCCTGGGGGATGTGCTCGTCGAACTGGGGCTCCAGCTTGCCCTCGGCCACCTCGTGGATGGCGATGGTCACGGGCTTTTCGTCCAGGGGCTCGCCGGACATCTCGGCGTCCCGGGAAATTTCACGGGCCCGGTGGGCCACCACGTTCACCAGCTCATAGCGGCTGGGCACCTTCTTCAGCAGATCCTTCATAGCAGGATAGAGCATCATAATAAACAACTCCTTATATGGTTAACTGGATTCGCGCTTCTCCCGCGTACACGGGAAACGCTTGTATGCTTCACGCCCCGCCCCCGGGAGCGGCGCGGAATCTGCGGTTTACTGGAACTGGGTCAAGATCCGGCTCCGGTTCTGCACCCGGCACTCCGCCGCCTTCAGCACGGATTCGATCTCCGCCACGGCGTTGGACACCTTGTCGTTGATGACCAGGTAGTCATACTTGGGAATTTCCCGGAACTCTACCTTCGCCTTCTCCAGGCGGCCCTGGATCACGTCCTCGCTGTCGGTATTCCGGTTGTGCAGCCGGCGGGACAGCTCCTCAAAGGACGGGGGAATGATGAAGATGAACAGGGCGTCGGGGCACTTCTCCCGCACCTTGGCCGCACCCTGGACCTCGATGTCCAGCAGCACGTCGATGCCGGCGTTCAGCCGGTCCTGGATGGCCTTCAGCGAGGTACCGTAGAAGTTGTGCACATACTCGGCATATTCCAGCAGCTCGTTGTCGGCGATCATGCGCTGGAATTCCTCCCGGGTGACGAAGTTGTAGTTCACCCCGTCCTGCTCCCCCACCCGGGGCTGCCGGGTGGTGTAGGACACGGAAAAATAAATGTTGGACTGCTGGCTCAGCAGCTCGGCGATCACGGTGCTCTTTCCCACCCCGGAGGGGCCGGAAAGAACGATCAGCTGGCCTCTCTCTTTTTTCCTCAGCGGCATACGGTGTTCTCTCCCTCCTGACGGTCATTCTCCTCCATCCGGCTGCTCACCGTCTCCGGTGACAGTGCGGAGAGGACCAAATGGTCGTTATCCATAATCAGGACCGCGCAGGTCTTGTGGCCATAGGTGGCGTCGATCAGCAGGCCGCGGTCCCGTGCCTCCTGCACCATGCGCTTGATCGGGGCGGAATCCGGGCTGACCACAGCGATCAGCCGGGCCGGGGAGACCAGGCTCCCGAAGCCGATGTTCACCAGTTGCATCCCGACTCCCCCTTTACTCGATATTCTGGATCTGCTCCCGGATTTTTTCGATCTCCGCCTTGATGTCCACCACCTGGCGGGCGATGTCAATGTCGCTGCACTTGGAGCCGATGGTGTTGGCCTCCCGGTTGAACTCCTGAATGAGGAAGTCCAGCTTGCGGCCCACGGCGCCGCCCTTGTCCAGCATATCCCGGAGCTGGGCGATGTGGCTGCGGAGACGGACGGTCTCCTCAGCCACGGCGATCTTGTCGGCGAAGATGGCGGCCTCAGTGAGGATGCGGGCGGGGTCGATCTGGGTGTTGGCCAGGACCTCGTTCATCCGCGCCTCCAGCTTGGCCCGATAGTCCGCCACGGTCTGGGGGGAGCGCTCCTCTACCAGAGCCACCTTCTCCTGGATGGTGTCCGCCCGGGTGAGGATGTCGGCCTTCATCCGCTCCCCCTCCCGGGTCCGCATCTGGTCGAAGTCGGCCAAGGCTCGGTCCAGGACCGCGTAAATGTTGGCGGCCATGGCCTCGGTATCCTCCTCCGCCTGCTCCGCCAGCAGGACCTCCGGAAAGCGGGACAGCAGCGACACAGAGATGTCCCCCGCCAGCTCATAGCGCCGGGCCAGCTGGCTCAGGGCGGCATAGTAGCTGTCGGCCACAGGCTGGTTCACCTTCACCTGGACCTGTTCCCCGCCGCCGTTGTCCATGGTGACGAACACGTCCACCTTTCCCCGGGAAATGGTCTTCTGCACCCGGGTCTTCACCCCGTCCTCCGCAAAGAGGTACAGCCGGGGGATGCGGACGCTGCAGTCTAAATAGCGGTTATTTACCGACCGGAGCTCCACGGTGATCTTGCAGCCCTGGAAGGTCTCCTCGGCCCGGCCGTAGCCGGTCATACTCTTGACCAAGTTCGGTCACACTCCTTGTATCTCAGCAGTATCAGCGGAGTCTCCCGCCGATTCGGCTGTGGATCAGCCCGATCAGCTGGGTCAGCCCCACATCGTAGCAAACGAAAATCAGGTTTCCGCCCCCATAGAGCAGCCACAGGTGCTCCGTCAGCCACTGGGGCGGGTCGGGCAGAAACAGGGCCCGGAACAAAAACCAGCACAGGGTGAGCACAGCGTTGAAAAACACCAGCTTCAGCCCCCACTCCCTCCACCGGCTGTGCAGCCCCTCCATCCGGCTTTTTACCACCGGGTAGAGGCCGAAAAACAGCAGATAGAGAAGGGCCGTCCCCTTGTCCGGCACCAGCAGCAGGCTCAGAATGCCCGCCGCCGCCCAGCACAGATAGCCCACGCCGGGTCCGCCGGACAGCACGCCTGCCACGGGGAACAGCCCCGCCGCCGCCGTCAGCCCCAGCCGCCCCGAGGGGGCCACGGAGGCCAGCCAGATCAGCGCCAGGCTCCCCGCCGTCAGCACGCCGCCCAGGGCCGTCTTTTTTCCGGAGGATCGTATCCGCGCCATCTCAGCAGCGCCCTCCCCCGCACAGACAGTTCAGGCACAGCAGGGTGGTGCAGCAGTCCATGCTGTCCACCGTGCCGCTGTTGTAGCCGTAGGGCCGGTAGCCTCCGCCGCCCCGCTGCTGCATCATCGCCAGGGCCTGGCGGTATTCCTGGTTCCCCGGCTCCATCTGAACGGCCCGGGTGTAGTTTTGCAGGGCCTCGTCCAGCCAGCCCTTGCGATAGGCAATACTGCCCGCCAGAAAGTAATACTCGCCGTTGCGCTGGGGGGTCTGGTAGAGCAGCTGCTCCGCCGCCTGCAGATTGCCCGCGTTGATGAACTGGCGGATCTGCTGGTAGGAGGCGCCGCCGGAGGACTGGTAGCTGCTCTGCTGCTGATAGCCCCCGTAGCTCTGGGACCGTCCGCCGCCGGAGCGCTGCTTATTGATCTCCTCGTAGGCCTCGTTGATCTCTTTCATTTTCTCCTCGGCCAGGTCGGCCAGGGGGTTGTTCTGGTAGTTGTCCGGGTGGTACTTCCGGGCCAGCTCGCGGTATGCTTTTTTGATCTCCTCATCGCTGGCGTTGGAACCCACGCCCAGTACGCTGTACGGATCTTTCATCTGCCGTTTCTCCAAATCTTTTGTTTTTTTATTTCTGCCCAGCTGCCCTCAAGCACGGCCCGCTGGACCAGGGGAAGTCCTAAATAAATGATGTTCTCCAATAACGCCTTGCGGCAGCCGAAGTCGCCCAGCTGCAGGGCCGCGCCCATCAGCTCCAGAGAGTGGTCCAGGGTCCGCTTCAGCGCCGGGTCGTCTCCCTCCGGTCCGTAGCGCGCCGCCACGGGATTGTAGCGGCACGCCGCCCGGTCCTCGGCCAGGTCGTCCCGGGCGTCGATGAGATAGATCCATCGGCCCAGGTGGTAGAGCAGCTGGCCCAGCACCCGGCCCTCCGTCCCCTCTCCGGGGGCGGCGGCCTGGAGCAGCCGGGCGAAGGTGTCCGCCGTCCGGTCGATGGAGGGGCACTGCTCCCCTTCCAGCCGGTTCAGCTCCCCCAGGCTCTCCTTCACCGCCGCGGCAAACTCCGGCCGACGGGCGGCAGCCTTTCGGTAGGCGGGCCCCAGCAGGCCGGACAGCACCCGGGCGGGCAGCCCCTTCCAGAAGGGCTCGTCCGCCACCGCGTCCCGCAGCCTCCACCAGGTGAGGACCATGCTCTCATCCGCCGCCTGCTCCAGCGCGGGGCTGTCGGGGCACATGGGCTCCTTTCTCAGTGGGTTGGCGTGGCACCGGCCGGCGCAGGGGGTAAAGCGCTCCTCCGCCGACCACAGCACCAGCGTCAGAAAGGTGAAGTCAAAATTCAGGAACATGGGCGCCAGCAGCCCATACCGCCGCCGCAGGCAGCGGCACAGTCCGCAGTAGGTGGCCCGATACAGGTCAAAGTCCTTGCATTTCAGCTCCGGGCGGCAGGGCCGCACATATCCAAACACCGCCGCTCCTCAGCGCAGAAATTTCAAAATCTGAAACTCCGGCTTCTTGCTGTGCTGCATCCTATGGTTGGCCGCCAGCGCCGGGAGAAAGCCCGCCGCCAGACCCACCAGTGCCGGCCCGAAGGCCGCCAGCTCGCCCAGCTGGAAGGCGGACTGCCCGATGACATACCCCGCCGCAAGGCCCACACAGGGGAACAGGAAGGTGACCACGGAGATGCCGATATTATGCCCCGCCATAGGCTCCACCTCTACAAAATCCCCGGGCTTGGCCCCGATGGAGTTGCTGGCGGTGGCCAGCAGCTCCTCCTTGGGCTTCTGCCCGCAGCCGGCACAGGCGCCGGTGCAGTGCAGTCCGCACTCCATCTGCCGCAGCAGAGAGACCTCGGCCACGTTGCCGGAGATCACACGTTTTACAATTGCATTTTGAACCATGGAATTTGCCTCCAACTTCATTGGGACCGGAAGAACCGCCGTTACGAACGGCTGATCTTCACCGAAATAGAATACTCGCCGACCACGCCCACGGAGTCCTCCGCGTCCAGATAGACCCGGGAGGGAACGGAATAGGTGCCCGCATTCTTAAACTCCGACAGGTCGGCCACGATGCGGATCTGGCTGGCGTCCAGAGCGTCCAGCGCCGCCGCCTGGCCTCGGATGGCCACGGTGCGGGTCTGGGTCACCGCCGTGGACGTAAAGCCCGTGGGCTGGTTGGACAGCTGAATGTTGTCCACCTCAAAGTTCCGGGTGGACAGCCCCTCCACCGTCACAGTGACGCTGGCGGAGGTCTCGCCGCTGACGTTCTCCAGTCTGGAATCGATAGAGATCGGGTAGGTCAGGGTATTGGAGCCCACCACCTTGGCCAGGTCCACGCTGCCCAGAGAAATCTCCGACAGGTCGGCCAGGTCCTCCTTCGCACCGGAGACGGTAATGCTCTCCGGACTGATGGTGATGGCCGCGTCCGCTGCGGTCGCGCCGCCGCCCGGGATTACATTTACTGTCAAGGGGACTTCCTTCACAACCACCACAGGCAGGACCACATAGGCGGATTCGCTGTCCAGGGTGACGTCCAGGCCGGTGAGGGTCTCCCCGTCGGCATTCCGGAGCGTCAGCGGCAGGTCCCCGGCAAAGCGGGTGCTCAGGTCCTCGCAGTTCAGCACGGCCACCACCCGGTCCACCTGGCTCACCTGGTCCACAGGACCGCTGACCACCACGGATTCCGGGTTAATGGCAGGGGTCCCCGCCTGATAGCCGTCGGCCACACTGCCCTGAAGCTCAAACTCCACCGGGAAGGTGTGGGTGGACAGCTTATCCACCGTCACCACAATGGAGCTTGGCTCCTGGTCCAGCAGGGCGATGCTCTCCTTGCTCACCGACGTGGGCCAGTTGGGGGTGTAAGTGACCTTATTCTCCCCCTCCTGGCACTTCGATACATCGATCGTCACCGAGATCTCGCTGCGGCTGCGGCTCAGACTGTCCAGCACACTGGCCGGGGCCTCGATCTTCAGGTTGACCGTCTCCTGAGACAGGTTGGCCACCGTCAGATTCTGCTGGGTGAGCACGTTGTTGCCGGTGACGGTCACCGGGATGTTATGAAACCAGGTGGGCGAGGTGGGGTTGACCTCCGCCCGAACATAAAACCAGAATACCACAGCCAGCAGGATGGAAAGCAGGATATACACCCAGCGGCTGTCTCGAAAACGCTCTATCACGGCTGCTCCTCCCCCTTCTTGCTCCGGCCTTGCAGCAGGTTAAACAGGTGGCTGGAGGGGGACTTCTTCTCCTCCTCCGCGTCGGCCATGAGCTCGTTGCGGAGCAGTCGCTCCAGCGTCTCCGGGGCCAGGTGCCGCTTGAGCATCCCGCCCACGGCGGCGGAGATAGAGCCTGTCTCCTCTGACACAATGACTACCACCGCGTCGGAGTGCTCGCTCATGCCGATGCCCGCCCGGTGCCGCATCCCTAAGTCCCGGCTGAGATTGACGTTGCCGGACAGGGGCAGCATACAGCCCGCCCCCACAATGCGGCCCTCCCGGACGATCACCGCCCCGTCGTGCAGCGGGGCCTTATTCCAGAAGATATTTTTCAGCAGCTCGCTGGACACGGCGCAGTCCAGAACTGTGCCGGTTTTAATGACATCGTCCAGCAGATTCTGCCGCTCGAACACCATCAGCGCCCCCACCTTGTCCCGGGACATATCGGAGTAGGCGCTGACGGTCTCGGCAATGGCGCTCTCCATGTCCATGGCCGCCCCCTGGCTGGGGGCGAAGGAGAAGCCCAGGCGGCTGCTGCCCACCCGCTCCAAAAACCGGCGGATCTCCGGCTGGAACAGGATCACCAGCACCAGAATTCCCCATTCCACCAGGCGGTTCAGCAGAAAGGTGGTGGCCGTCAGCCGGATGGCGGAGGATAGACCCATGGCCAGGATCAGAATCATGATCCCCCGCAGGACCCGGCCGGAGCTGGTCTTTCGCAGCATCCACAGCATTTTATAAATGAGGAACGCCAGAATGGCAATATCCAAAATATCCGCCGGGCGGAGCCGGATCATGGTAAAGTTCAGCGGCTGTAAAAAGGCCTGGATGCTTCCCAGCATGGCGTTTCACCTCGTCCTTGGGGTTTCCGGCTCCGAAT
>URTG01000011.1 GCA_900550705.1 uncultured Eubacteriales bacterium
GCCCAACTGGCCGCGTTCCTCATGCGTAACTATCAGAACCAATAAACCCACCCAACGCCCCTCCCGGATACGCTCCGGGAGGGGTCAGACTGTCGAAAAAGTGGCTTTTTGTTTTTCTAAAATTTCATACAATCTTTTGAGCGTCTGTTTGTTGGTTTCGTAGGTTCTGCGTCAGGCTCCCGTATTTCACGGTATCTGTGTGAAATACGGGAGCTTTTTTATCGCTTCGTCAGATGGACGACACATACTGCCCGATGAAGGAGATGGCCGCCCCCACAGCTGCGGACTCCACCTTGGCCTTGCAGACGGTGACGTAGTCCGCGCTCTCGATGAAGGGGTCCATGGCGGCCAGCCTGGCGCACAGAAAGTCCAGGTCGTTGGTCTCCAGCCGCTGGCCAATCTGGCCGCCCAGGACGATTTTGCAGTCGTAGAGCATGTGGACGTTGTGGATGAGCTGGGCCAGATAGCCCAGATACTCCTGCCAGGCCGCCTTGGCCACCGGCTCCTTCTCCGCCAGGCGGCGGAAGAACTCGGGCACGTCCCCGCCGGTGATGGCCGCCAAGGGCTTGGTGGAGCAGTAGCCGTCGGCGCAGCCGGAGCGGCCGCAGTAGCAGCGCTTTCCGTCCCGCACCAGCTGGGTGTGGCCCACCTCGCAGCTGCGGCAGTTGTCGCCGCTGTACAGGTCGCCGTTGATGAACACCGCCCCGCCGATGCTGTTGCTGAGCATGAGATAGAAAAAGTCCCCGTGGTCCGGCCAAGCCCAGCTCTCGGCAAAGGCGGAGGTGTCCGTGTCGTGGCACAGCCGCACCGGGAAGGGGATATAGGCGGCGAAGTCCCAGGCAAACAGCTCGTCGGTGCCACCCAGGGCCTTGCAGTAGTAGCTGTGGGTGCCGTTTTTCTCTGTCAGACAGGGCACACTGATGCCCACCCCCAGCACATGGTCCAGGTCCAGCCCGGCGGTGAGCGCCAGGTCGTCCACCAGTCGGCCCAGGTTGCGGTAGTACTCCGCCGAGCGGACGAAAGGCAGCTTCAACCGCTTCCGGGCCAGAATATGCCCGCACAGGTCCACCGCCACCGCCCCCACGTCGTGGGTGGTCACGTCCAGACCGATGGCCGTGCGGAAGTCGTTCACCGATGTGTAGGTCTTGGCCCGGCGGCCGCCGGTTTTGTTCTGCTGCCCCGCCACGCAGATGAGTCCGTCCTCCATCAGCTCATTGAGATTCTGCACCACCGTGGGCAGGCTGAGGTTGAGCTGCATGACGATGTCCCGCCGGGAGACCGGTGTCCCGCTCCGCAGCAGGTTATAAATTCTCCGTCGGTTCATCCGCTTCAGGTCGATGGCCACGGTTTTTACCGAGCTGCTCTCCTCTGGGTTCAAAATAACCCCATCTCCTCTCATTTTCTCTTTCGCCATTTTGCCCAGAAACAGAGGGGATTCCCCCCATGGCGGTTCCGGACTGTGGAACGGGCCAAAAATAATATTTATGGCACTTGTTTTATAAAACAAATTATATTTGATTTGCCAAACTTGTCAACATTTTGATGTGAAACCCCGTTTTTTCTCTGTCTTGCACAAATCTTGCATCGGATGTTTGGTGGTTTTAATAGTATTGACAGGTGTTGGGTTCGGGGGTATAGTGATTGTGTAATATAAATCACTATTACATAAGGATTTTATATCTAAAACGACGGAATCTGACGGGAGTGTTTGTTACTATGTATCTCATCGGACTGGATAACGGCGGCACCTCCACCAAGGCCGCCGTGTTCGACATCCACGGCAGCGAAATCGCCACCGCCGGCCGGCACACCAGGACCATCACCCCCAAGCCCGGCTACACCGAGCGGGACATGGAGGAGCTCTGGCAGGCCAACTGCGCCTGCGTCCGAGAGGCCCTGGAGAAGGCCGGCATCGACGGCAAGGACGTGCTGGGCATCGCGGTGTGCGGCCACGGCAAGGGGATGTACGCCTGGGGCAAGGACAACAAGCCCGCCTACAACGGCATCATCTCCACCGACAACCGGGCCTGGAAATACACCAAGCGCTGGTATGAGGACGGCACCTACGAGGCCCTGCACCCCCAGCTGTGCCAGGAATTCATGGCCTGCCAGCAGACCGCCCTGCTGGCCTGGTTCAAGGACAACCTGCCGGAGGTCTACCGCAACATCCAGTACGTCTTCTCCGTGAAGGACTACGTCCGCTTCCGTCTCACCGGCCAGGCCTTCTGCGAGGCCACCGACATCTCCGGCTCCGGCCTGATGGACGTGAAGAACGCCCGCTTTGACCGGGCCATTCTGGAAAAGCTGGGCATTGGCGAGGCCTTTGATATGCTGGCCCCCATCCGCTACTCCTATGACCTGTGCGGCACCATCAATGCCGAGGCCGCCAGGCTCACCGGCCTGCCGGAGGGCACCCCCGTGGCCGGCGGAATGTTCGACATCGACGCCTGCGCCGTGGCCGCCGACATCACCACGCCCGAGGAGCTGGTGACCATCGCCGGCACCTGGAGCATTAACGAGTTTATTTCCGACCACCCCATTATGGACGGCAATATTTCCCGCAACTCCCTGTTCGCCATCCCCGGCTACTACCTGGCCGAGGAGAGCAGCGCCACCTCCTCCGGCAATCTGGAGTGGTTCCTGGACACCTGCATGAAGGACGTGACGCCGCCCGAGGGGGAGAGCCTGTACCACTATGTGAACCGCCTGGTGGACAGTGTGCCCTCGGAGGAGTGCAATGTGTACTACCTGCCCTTCCTCTACGGCTCCAACGCCCACCCCCTGGGCAAGGCGGCCTTTGTGGGGCTGACCAGCTTCCACGGCACCGCCCATATGCTGCGGGCCATCTATGAGGGCGTGGCCTTCTCCCACCGCCGCCACATCGAAAAGCTGCTGGCCTCCCGCCAGCCGCCGGAGGCCATCCGCATGGCGGGCGGTCCCGTGCAGTCCAAGGTCTGGGTGCAGCTGTTCGCCGATGTGCTGGGCTTCCCCATCGAGACGGTAGACGCCAAGGAGCTGGGCGCCCTGGGCTGCGCCATGGCCGCCGCCATCGCCGCCGGAGTTTATTCCGACTACAAGGACGCCGCCCGGCACATGGTCCGGGTATCCAGCCGGGTGTACCCCGACCCCGGGCGGGTGGAGGTCTACAACAAGAAGTTCGAACGCTACATGGCCGTCAGCGATGCGCTGGACACCGTGTGGGAGAAGTTCGAGGTCTGATATACTATCGGCAAGCTACCGTACATAATCTGTAAGGAGGAATACATTATGGCAGTAAAAGGAAGCATCCCCAAGACGATGAAGGCTCTGGTGGCGTACAGCAAGGACGATTACCGTCTGGAGCTGGAGTATCCCACCCCTGAGTGCGGCCCCGACGACATCATCATCAAGACCGAGGCCTGCGGCATCTGCGCCGGCGACCTGAAGTGCAACCACGGCGCGGCCATGTTCTGGGGCGACGACCTGCAGCCCGCCTGGGTCAAGCCCCCCTTCATCCCCGGCCACGAGTTCTTCGGCCGCATCGTGCAGATGGGCGAGAACGTCACCGGCTATGAGCTGGGCGACCGCATCACCGCCGACCAAATCGTCCCCTGCGGCAAGTGCCGCTTCTGTAAGGACGGCCACTACTGGATGTGCCAGCCCCACGATATGCTGGGCTTCCAGTATTACAACAACGGCGGCATGGCCGAGTACGTCCGCTACCCCAAGACCTGCGTTCTCAGCCGTGTGCCCGAGGACATGAGCCTGGAGCAGGCCACCCTGATCGAGCCCTACGGCTGCTCCAAGCACGCCGTGGACCGGGCCAACATCTCCAATGAGGACGTGGTGGTGATCTCCGGTGCCGGCACCCTGGGTCTGGGCATGATCACCTACGCCCGCATGAAGAACCCCAAGCTGCTGATCGTGCTGGATATGCAGCAGAACCGCCTGGACAAGGCCAAGGAGTTCGGCGCCGACCTGGTGTTCAACCCCGGCGAGTGCGATGTGGACAAGGAGATCAAGGCCCTGACCGACGGCTACGGCTGCGACATCTACATCGAGGCCACCGGCAACCCCGCCAGCGTCGTCCAGGGTCTGACCGTGATCCGCAAGCTGGGCACCTTTGTGGAGTTCAGCGTCTTCGGCAAGGAGACCACCGTGGACTGGTCCATCATCGGCGACCGCAAGGAGCTGAACATCCTCGGCTCTCACCTGAGCCCCTACGCCTACCCCTTTGTCATTGAGAATATGCAGAAGGGCAACCTGAAGACCAACGGCGTGGTCTCTCACATCTTCAAGCTGGAGGAGTGGGAGAAGGCCTTCGATTACGCCACCGGTAAATACGGCGACTTCAAGGTCGCGTTTCAATTCGACTGATCCGCCCATCCCCCTTCCCCCGCAGCCCATCTCCGCGAAACCCCACCGTTTCCCTTTTTGTGTTCTCATGCGCGTAACGCGTGGAGATAAACAGAAACCAGATGATCGAAAGGAAGGAAAACAATGAAAAAACTGCTTGCAATGGCCCTGGCCCTGTGCATGACCCTGTCTATGGCGTCCTGCGGCAAGTCCGGCGGCGACACGACCTCCGGCTCCGCCGGCGGCAGCTCCGCCGCAGCTACCGGCGAATTCGACTGGCGCGCCTACGAGGGCACCCAGCTGAACGTTCTGTTCAGCGAGCACACCTATGCAGATGCCGTGAAGGCCAAGCTGTCCGACTTCCAGGACCTGACCGGCATCAAGGTCAATCTGACCACCATGCCCGAGTCCAACTACTACGAGAAGCTGAACGTAGAGCTGGCCAGTAAGTCCGGTTCCATCGACGTGTTTATGACCGGTGCCTATCAGGCCTGGGAGTACGCCACCGCCGGCTACATGGAGCCCCTGGAGGACTACATCTCCAACCCCTCCCTCACCTCTGAGGACTATGATTACGACGACTTCATCGACGGCGTGATCGACGCCCTGAAGTGGGACTGCGTCCCCGGCCACGCTGTTGGCACCGGCTCTCAGTGGGCGCTGCCTATGGGCTGGGAGATCAACATCCTGACCTATAACAAGAAGATCCTGGAGGCGCACAACATCGCCGTGCCCGAGACCGCTGAGGATCTGCTGTCCGCCGCCACCGCTCTGAAGGAGTTCGACGGCTCCGGCACCTACGGCCTGGCCCTCCGCGGCACCGCCGACTGGGGCACCATCCACCCCGCCTACATGTCCATGTACACCACCTGGGGCGCCAAGGACTTTGAGATTGAAGACGGCAAGCTGGTCTCCAAGGTCAACTCCCCCGAGGCCATCGCCATGACCGAGTACTGGGTCGATCTGGTCAAGAACGGCTCCGCTCCCCAGTGGGCCACCTACGGCTGGGAGATGGCCGGTGCTGACCTGGGCGCCGGTAAGGCCGCTATGATGTGGGATGCCGACCGCGGCGGCTACACCCAGAACGTCGCCGGCGCTTCCGCGCAGGCCGGCAACCTGGCCTTCGGCACCGTTCCTTATCCCACCTCCGCCGGCAAGACCGCTGCCGACATGAAGTCCAACCTGTGGGTTTGGTCCATGGCCATGAACTCCGCTTCTCAGAACAAGGGCGCTGCCTGGTACTTCCTGCAGTACTTCTCCGGCAAGGACTTCATGCAGTGGTCCGGCACCGAGGGCGCCTGCACCGATACTCCCCGCGAGTCCGTGCTGAACAGCGACGCTTATGTCCAGTGCCTGTCTGACGCTGAGGGCTACTACGAGGCCTTCAACACCATCAAGGACACCGCCAGCATCTACTTCACCGCTCAGCCCTACTTCACTGAGACCACCACCGAGTGGGCCAAGACCCTGCAGGATCTGGTCACCACCAACAAGTACAGCTCCGTGGAAGAGGCTATGAACCAGCTGGCCGACACCATGAACAAGATCGTCGCCGACCTGGATGTGGGCTGATCCATCCGGCAATCACCCAACACAGCAAATTCCATTCGGACGGGGGGAGGGCTCTCCCCCCGTCCTTTTCAAACCAGTGTGTGACTCATCTTCTGTTTATCGCTCCACTCCCGCGTAATACCCGACCGAAAAACTAACACGTCCCGAGGTATGAATTATGAGAAAATCAAAGCAGGAAAAGCTGCCCGACTTAAACCGGGTACCTTTTAAGACGCGGGTCCGACCCTATCTTATCGTGGCCCCCTCGTTGATCATCACCATCGGTATCATGGTCCCCTTTGTCATGGCCATCTGGTACTCGCTGACCAACTTTTCGTTCAAGCTCCCCACCCACAAATTCGTCGGACTGACCAACTGGGTCAACGTCCTGTCCGACGTTGCCACCTGGAAGTCCCTGACGGTCACCCTGATCTACGGCGTCGCCTCCACCGCGGTGGAGATGGCCCTGGGCATGGGCGTGGCCATGCTGCTGAACAGCCTGAACAACCGCTTTTCCAAGATCATGCGGGTGATCCTGATCTTCCCCCTGATGGTCGCCCCCGTTACCGCCACCATCGTCTGGCAGCTGATGCTGAACAGCTCCGCCGGTATTGTGGAAAAGCTGCTGAACGTCTTTAACATCTACAACTTCCCCTGGGCCGCCAGCCCCAAAACGGCCATGATGACCGTGGTACTCATCGACGTGTGGGTCAACACCGCCTTCGTCATTCTGCTGGTCCTGGCCGGATTGCAGTCGCTGCCCAAATCTCCCTTTGAGTCGGCGAAGATCGACGGCGGCAGCAACTGGTTCAACTTCCGCAACCTGACGCTGCCCATGCTCCGTCCCAGCCTGTACATCGCCCTGCTGTTCCGTCTGATGGCGGCTCTGCAGGAGTACGCCGTGATTTACGCCCTCACCAAGGGCGGCCCCGGCGATTCGCTGATGTCTCTGTCCCTCACCGCCTATCAGCATGGCTTCAAGTTCCAGAAGTTCGGCGCGGCCCTGCCCTACATCCTCATCCTGTGGCTCATCATCAACATCGTGGCCAAGGAGATCGTCAAGCGCCAGCGCGCCGCCCAGAAGCAGGCCGCCGGTCTGGACGAGTAAGGAGGGAACACAGAATGAAACCGAAAAATAACCGCCTTTCGCGGATTCTTATGAATTTCCTGCTGCTGGTCTATGCAGTCTTCGCCATCTTCCCCCTGATCTGGATGGTGCTCATCTCCTTCAAGTCGGACACGGAGGTATTTACCACCACCTTCCTGTTCCACCCCACCCTGAGCAACTACGCCGCGGTGCTGCTGGGCTCTAACTACGTCCAGTATATGAAGGACAGCCTGATCGTCGCCGGCGGCTCGGTGCTGGTGTCTGTGGTGGTGGGTATCCCCGCCGCCTATGCCCTGGCCCGGTATAGCTTCAACCGCAAGGAGGACCTGGCCTTCCAGATCCTGTCCTTCAAGTTCGCCCCCGAAATTCTGGTGGTGCTGCCCCTGTTTATGATCTATCAGAGGATCGGTCTCTATGATACCTATCTGGGTCTGATCTGGGTCTACCAGCTCATCTGTATGCCTCTGCTGATCTGGGTGGTCCGGGGGTATTTCGAGGACATCTCCGTGGAGATCGAATACGCCGCCCAGGTGGACGGCTACACCTGGTATCAGATCTTCTTCAAGATGCTGATGCCCCTGGTCAAGCCCGGCGTGGTGGCTGCGGCCCTGCTGTCCTTCATCTTCGCCTGGAACAGCTTCACCTTCCCTCTGATCCTGGCCAGCTCTAAGGTGCAGCCCATCACCGTGGCCATCACCAAGTATCTGGGCACCGACACCGCCCACTATGGCCAGCTGGCCGTGGCGGCCACCGTGTCTGCAATACCCGCCATCGTGTTCGCGCTCTGCATCCAGAAGCATCTGGTGCGCGGCCTGAGCTTCGGCGCTGTGAAGGGATAAGGTGCGATATGGCAAGAATTCAACTGGAAAATGTAACGAAAAAATTCGGCAAGGTCACCGCGCTGGACGGCGTGTCCCTGGACATCAAGGACAAGGAGTTCTTCGTCCTCTTTGGCCCCGCCGGTGCCGGCAAGACCACC
Source organism: uncultured Eubacteriales bacterium (assembly GCA_900550705.1). Taxonomy (GTDB): domain Bacteria; phylum Bacillota; class Clostridia; order Oscillospirales; family Oscillospiraceae; genus Lawsonibacter. Next base: position 7,974 of record URTG01000011.1, read on the forward strand.
ATGCTCAACTGCATCGCCGGCATCACCCTGCCCGAGGGCGGCGTGGTCAAGTTCAACGGGGAGATCATGAACCTGGTGGACCCCGCCCACCGGAACGTGGCCATGACCTTTGAGAACTACGCCCTCTACCCCCAAATGACCGTGTACGACAACATGGCCGCCGCCCTGCGGAGCAAGCTCTACAAGACGGACGAGGCCACCATCAAGGAAAAGGTCTACGCCGCCGCGAAGATCATGAAGATGGAGAACCTGCTGGAGCGCCTGCCCAGCCAGCTGTCTAACGGACAGAAGCAGCGCGTGGCCATGGGCCGCAGCCTGGTCCGCAACCCCAACGTCTTTCTGATGGACGAGCCCCTGGCCCACCTGGACGCCAAGCTCCGCAACTCCATGCGGACCGAGCTGAAGAAAATTCAGGCCAATCTGGGCTCTACCTGTATCTACGTCACCCACGACTTTCTGGAGGCCATGGCCCTGGGCGACCGCATCGCCATCGTGAAGGAGGGCCGCATCATTCAGGTGGGCTCCGGCGATGAGATTTACTACCTGCCCTGCAACAAGTTCGTGGCCCAGCTCATGGGCGAGCCCCAGATCAACATCGTCCCCGGCCGGATGGCCGTCAACGGCGGCCAGCACCAGTTCATCATCAACGTGCTGGGCCAGGAGGTGGTCCTCCCCATGCCCGAGGACGCCCCCCTGTTCGCCAAGCTGGACCAGCAGGCCGCCGACCACCTGGAGATCGGCCTGCGGCCCCAGAACGTGGCCTATTCCTTCCAGCCCGCCGAGGGCTACTTCAAGGCCACGGTGTACAGCTACGAGAGCATCGGCAACAAGTCCGTCATCGTTGCCGAGTGCGGCGACTACCAGATGCGGATGATCGCCCCCAACGGTCTGCACGTGGACATCGACCAGGTGGTCTATGTCAAGCCCGACGTGGGCCACGCCATGTTCTTCGACGGGCAGAGCGAGCAATTTGTGGGCCGCTACGCGGAGGCTGACTACCGCGCCCTGGCTCAGGAACAGGAGGCGTAAGAATGGCTGGTTTGACCTTAAAGCATCTCTATAAGAGATATGAAAACAGCGGCAAGAAGAAAAAAACGGTGAACGACTTCGCCGTGAAGGACCTGAATCTGGAGTGTGAGCAGGGCGAATTTGTGGCCTTTCTGGGCCCCTCCGGCTGCGGTAAGACCACCACGCTGCGGATGATCGCCGGCCTGGAGGACATCACCCAGGGCGAGATCTGGATCGGCGACCGCCTGGTGAACGACCTGCACCCCAAGGACCGGCACATCGGCCTGGCCTTTGAGGACTACGCCATGTATCCCCCCCTGTCCGTCTACGGCAACGTGGCCTTCAACCTGCGGGCCAAGGGCGTGGACAAGGCCGAGATCGACCGCCGGGTGCGGGAAATCGCCCCCCTCATGCAAATCGACGATCTGCTGGACAAAATGCCCGTGAAGCTCTCCGGCGGCCAGAAGCAGCGGGTGAACATCGCCCGCGCCATCATCCGGGAGCCCGAGCTGCTGCTTATGGACGAGCCCCTGTCCCACCTGGACGGCAAGGCCCGCCAGGCCATGCGGACCGAGATCAAGCGCCTGATCCACAAAATTCAGTGCACCACCGTCTACGTCACCCATGACCAACTGGAGGCCATGTCCCTGGCGGACAAGATCGCCGTCATTAACTTCGGCGTCCTCCAGCAGTACGGCACCCCCGCCCAGGTGTACGACGACCCCGTGAACGAGTTTGTGGCCTCCTTCATCGGCGACCCCCCCATGAACATTCTGGAGACCACCACCGTGAAGATCGGCAATGACTTCTTCTTCACCTTTGAACGCTCCGACCTGAAGATCGCCGTGCCCAAGCGGTACTACGGCGTAGTCAGCGACGGCTTCCGCTGCAAGATGGGTGTGCGTCCCATGGACGTGCTGGTGGGCGGCCCCGACTCCCAGGGCACGCCGGAGAAGATCACCACCTTCGAGAACCTGGGCGACGAGCGCCGCATCGGCATCAGCGTGGGCGAATCCCTGCTCATGCTCATCACCGCCGATGAGACCCGCTACCGCGCCGGAGACGTCATTAAGCTGGAGGTCCGTGGGGACAAGACCCACCTGTTCGACCTGGAGACCGGCGCCCGTATCAAAGAGAAGTAAGGAGCAAGTGTTATGACAACCTTTGCAACGATCCTGGCTGTGGTCATTTTGCTTGAGCTTGCCTGGCAGATCTGGGGCTCCATCTGGAACATCATCGCGATCTTCCTTGGCCTGTTCAAGGAGTAATTAGTAAAACGAATCTGCAAGGGGTCATTTATCCTGACCTCTTGCAGGTTTGTTCTTTTTTCCGTAAGGAGGGATTCCTTTGTATCAAAACTTCACCTACGGAGCGGTCATTGATCTGATCCACTCCACCGCCCCTCTGGTGCTGGACCGGAACAAGGCCGGGGACATCACCCAGAAGGGCCGGTCCGACTTCGCCACCGCCGTGGACTACGAGGTCCAGACCTATATGCAGATGAAGCTCCGCGGCCTGTACCCCGACATCCAGTTCCTGGCCGAGGAGAACCACGCCCAGAACGTGGACCCTGCCCGTCCCTATTGGGTCCTGGACCCCATCGACGGCACCACCAACCTCATCCACGACTGCCAGCAGAGCTGCGTGGCCCTGGCCCTGTGGGACGGGACGCAGCTGGTCTTCGGCTGCTGCTACAACCCCTTCCGGGACGAGACCTTTGCCGCCGAGCTGGGGAAGGGGGCCTATCTCAACGGTCGGCCCATTCACGTCAGCGGCGAGACCGACATGGAAAAGGCCCTGGTCATTGTGGGCACCTCCCCCTATGAGCGGGAGAAGACCGACCGGGTGTTCGACCTCATCCAGCGCATTTTCCGCCGCAGCGCCGACATCCGCCGGCTGGGCAGCGCGGAGCTGGACATCTGCTCCGTAGCCTGCGGCCGGGCGGACTGCTATGTGGAGTATAACCTCAAGCCCTGGGACTACGCCGCCGGCAGCGTGATCCTGCGTGAGGCCGGCGGCCTTCTGTGCGACTGCCGGGGGCAGGACCCCAAGCTGCCCTATAACTGCGACATCTGCTGTTCCAACGGCCCGCTCCACCGGGAATTTATGGACCTGGTGAACGACCGGGCCTGACCAACATCCCAACAAGGGAGGAATGTACTGTGAAAAACTACTTAGGCGTGGAGCTGGGTTCCACCCGAATCAAGGGCGTGGTCATTGACGAGCACTTCGCCCCCGTGGAGTCCGGCGACTTTCAGTGGGAGAGCACCTATGACCAAGGCATCTGGACCTATGACCTGGCCGACGCCCGGGAGGGCCTGTGCCAGGTGCTGGCCCAGCTGAAGGACCGGGAGCACCTGGCCGCCGCCGGAATTTCCGGCATGATGCACGGCTATCTGGCCTTTGACAAGGACTGGAACCTGCTGGTCCCCTTCCGCACCTGGCAAAACACCATCACCGCCGACGCGGCGGAACGGCTGACGGAGCTGTTCCAATTCAACGTGCCCCAGCGGTGGAGCATTGCCCACCTGTACCAGGCCATCCTCAACGGCGAGCCCCACGTGGCCCAGGTGGCCCACATCACCACCCTGTCCTCTTATGTCCACTATATGCTCACCGGCGAAAACGTGGTGGGCGTGGGCGAAGCCTCGGGGATGTTCCCCATCGACAGCGCCACCGGCAATTGGAATGAGGAAATGCTCTCCAAGTTCGAGGGCCTCACCCAGGAGCAGCCCTGGAACATCCGGGACGTGCTGCCCCGGGTGCTGGTGGCCGGTCAGGATGCCGGCCGGCTGACGGAGGCCGGTGCCGCCTGGGTCAAAGGTCTGCTGCCCGTGGGCCTGCCCTTCGCCCCCCCGGAGGGGGACGCGGGCACCGGCATGGTGGCCACCAACGCCGTGGCCCCCCGGACGGGCAACGTCTCCGCCGGGACCTCTATTTTTGCCATGGTGGTACTGGAAAAACCGCTGAGCAAGGTTTACACTGAGATTGACGTGGTCACCACGCCCTCCGGCAAGGATGTGGCCATGGTCCACTGCAACAACTGCACCTCCGACATCAACGGCTGGGTGGCCCTGCTGCGGGAGACGCTGGCCCTGTTCGGCTGCGACGTGCCCGTCGGTGAGGTGTTCCCCAAGCTCTACCGCAAGAGCCTGGAGGGGGATGCCGACTGCGGCGGCGTGCTGGTCTACAACTACATGGCCGGCGAGGGCATCACCCATCTGGATGCCGGCCGCCCCCTGGTGGTGCGGAAGCCGGACAGTCCCTTCTCCCTGGCCAACTTTATGCGGAGCAGCATCTACGCCGAGATAGCCACCATGCGCCTGGGCATGGACATCCTGGCGGAGGAGCAGGTGAAGATCGACAGCATGACGGGCCACGGCGGCCTGTTCAAGACCCCCGGGGTGGCCCAGAGCTATCTGGCCGCCGCCTGCAGCGCCTCCATCACCTGCATGGAGACCGCCGGGGAGGGCGGCCCCTACGGCATCGCCCTGCTGGCCGCCTTCCTGGACGAGAAGGAGCTGCCCCTGGAGGAGTTCCTGCGGCAGAAGGTCTTCCTTCACGCCAAGATCACCACGGCGGAGCCAGACCACGCCTGTGCAGAGGGCTTTGCCCGCTATCTGGCCGCCTATCGCCGGGGCCTGGCCGTGGAGCGCACCGCAGTGGACATGATTTGACAGGGGGAATGTACCGTGCAGAACAAGAAGTATCACATCGGTCTCTATGAAAAGGCCATGCCCTCCGCCCTGAGCTGGGAGGAAAAGCTCCAATGCGCCAAGGACTGCGGCTACGACTTTGTGGAGATCAGCATTGACGAATCCGACGGCCGCCTGGCCCGCCTGGACTGGACCGCCCGGGAGCGGGCCGACCTGCGGGAGACCATGCACCGTGTGGGGGTGCCCATCCGCAGTATGTGCCTGTCCGGCCACCGGAAGTATCCCTTCGGCGCCAGCGACCCCGCCGTGCGCCGGCGCAGTCTGGACATCATGGCCAAGGCCATTCAGCTGGCCGACGATCTGGGCATCCGGATCATCCAGCTGGCGGGGTATGATGTCTATTACGAGCCGAGCTCAGCGGAGACCCGGCGGCACTTTGGGGAAAATCTGCAAGCCGCCGCGGCCATGGCGGCGGTCCACGGGGTGATCCTGGGCTTTGAGACCATGGAGACGGAGTTTATGAACACCGTGACCAAGAGCATGGTCTATGTGGACCAGATTCGCAGCCCCTATCTGGGTGTCTACCCCGACGTGGGCAACCTGACCAACGCCGCCACGACCTACGGCACCAGTGTGCAGGACGATATGGAGGCAGGCCGGGGCCATCTGGTGGCCATACACCTGAAGGAGACGGTGCCCGGCAAGTTCCGGGAGATTCCCTTCCTCACCGGTCATGTGGACTTCCCCGCCGTGATCCGCAAGGGCTGGGAGCTGGGGGTGCGCCGTTTCGTCACCGAGATGTGGGACACCGGCAGGCCGGAGTGGAAGGACGACATCCGCTTTGCCCACGATGCAATGAGCAAAATTCTGAACACAATGGAGTGAGTGCTATGCTGGAAGAACTGAAGAAAACCGTCTGTACCGCCAACCTGATGCTGCCCAAATATGACCTGGTCACCTTCACCTGGGGCAACGTCTCCGGCATCGACCGGGAGAAGGGCCTGGTGGTCATCAAGCCCTCCGGCGTGGAGTACGACACCATGACCGCCGAGGACATGGTGGTCCTGGACCTGCAAACCGGCCAGCGGGTGGAGGGCCGCTATAAGCCCTCCTCCGACGCCCCCACCCATCTGGCCCTGTACCGGGCCTTTCCCGACCTGGGCGGCGTGGTCCACACCCACAGCCGCTTGGCCACCAGCTTTGCCCAGGCCGGTGTGGGTATTCAGCCCATGGGCACCACCCACGGCGACTACTTCTACGGCGAGATCCCCTGCACCCGGAAAATGACCGATGAGGAAATCCAGGGGGAGTACGAGCTGGAGACGGGCAATGTCATCATCGAGACCTTCCGGGACAAGGACCCCATGGCCATCCCCGGCGTGCTGGTGCACAGCCACGGTGTCTTCTCCTGGGGCGCCGACCCGGAGAATGCCGTCCACAACGCGGTGGTCATGGAGGAGGTCGCCTTTATGAACTACCACGCCCTGATGCTCCGCCCCGACCTCGGCCCCATGCAGCAGGTCCTGCTGGACAAGCACTACCTCCGCAAGCACGGAAAAAACGCCTATTACGGCCAGAATTGATCCAAACGAGGCAGCGGGACCCCCGCTGCCTCTTAATTTTTGCCCGCCCCCGCAGGGGGCGGGCAAAACAATTCTTTCCTCAGACGCGTGTGCTCCCCAATTTGAGCCGCTATTTTTTACATTTTTGACACATTTTCTACCGGTCCGCCCCTTGCCAGTGGTTGGCAAACGCGCTATAATGTATCCGTTACGTTATGCGCCGGATAAGGCAAATCCGCAAAGCGGTTGCGAATCCCGGCCTACGGAGGTAACTTATGGTAAAAGCAATCGTAGGCGCCAACTGGGGCGACGAGGGCAAGGGCAAGATCACCGACATGATGGCCGAGCAGTCCGACGTGGTTATCCGCTTTCAGGGCGGAGCCAACGCGGGCCACACCATCATCAATGACTACGGCCGCTTTGCGCTGCACATTCTCCCCTCCGGCGCGTTTTATCCTCACATCACCAACATCATCGGCAACGGCGTGGCGCTGGACGCCAAGAAGCTGGTGGACGAGCTGAAGACCATCACCGACCAGGGCGTTCCCGCCCCCAACCTGCTGGTGTCTGAGCGGGCGCAGCTGCTGATGCCCTATCACGTCCTTCAGGATACTTACGAGGAGGAGCGCCTGGGCGGCAAGGCCTTCGGCTCCACCAAGAGCGGCATCGCCCCCTTCTACTCCGACAAATACGCCAAGATCGGCATCCAGGTCTGCGACCTGTTTCACGAGGACCTGCTGCGGGAGAAGCTGACCCGGGCGGTCACCCTGAAAAACGTGCTGTTCGAGCACCTGTACCACAAGCCCGCCCTGAACGTGGACGAGCTGATGGCCCAGCTGCTGGCGCTGCGGGAGTCTCTGCGCCCCTATGTGGGCGATGCCGTCACCTTCGTCCACGACGCGCTGAAGGCCGGCAAGACCGTCCTGCTGGAGGGCCAGCTTGGCTCCATGAAGGACCCGGACCTGGGCATCGTGCCCATGACCACCTCCTCCCACACCCTGGCCGGCTTCGGCTGTGTGGGCGCGTCCGTCCCCCCCACGGCCATTGAGGACGTGATCTGCGTCACCAAGGCCTATTCCTCCTCCGTAGGCTCTCAGAAGGAGCCCTTCCTCAGCGAGGTCCTGGGCGAGGCGGGGGACGAGCTCCGCCGCCGGGGCGGCGACAAGGGCGAGTTCGGCGCCACCACCGGCCGCCCCCGCCGGGTGGGCTGGTTCGACGCCGTGGCCACCAAATACGGCTGCATGGTCCAGGGCGCCACGCAGGTGGCCCTGACCTGCCTGGACGTGCTGGGCTATCTGGACGAGATCCCCGTCTGCACCGGCTACGAGATCGACGGCGTGGTCACCGACCGCTTCCCCACCCCTCCCGACCTCATGCGGGCCAAGCCCGTGTTCACCAAGCTGCCCGGCTGGAAGTGCGACATCCGCGGCTGCAGCGACTACAACGACCTGCCCCAGCAGGCCAAGGACTATGTGGACTTTCTGGAGGAGCGCATCGGCTTCCCCATCACCCTGGTGTCCACCGGCCCCAAGCGCCACGAGATCACCCATCGCACCTCCAAGCTCTCATAAACTCACCACGCCGGATGCCAAACGCGGCATCCGGCGTGCCCATATCACCGAACACAGGAGGAATCCATGAAGAAAAAACTCTCTCTGCTGCTGGCGCTGTGCCTCACCCTGTCTCTCAGCGCCCTGCCTGCCGCCGCACTGACCACTGAACAGGCCAAGGACCTGCTCCAGCGCTACTATGTGGACGAGATCCCCCAGAGCATCCTGGACCTGGACAATTTAGACGACATTCTCTCCGCCCTGGGCGACCCCTACACCTTCTATATGTCCGCCGAGGAGTATCAGGGCTTTCTCACCTCTGTCAACGGCTCCTCGGTGGTGGGCATCGGCATCTCCCTGCAAAGCACGTTCAATAACGGCTTCCGGGTCATGTCCGTCCTGCCCGACTCCCCGGCGCTGAAGGCCGGGCTTCAGGCGGGCGACCGGATCATCGCCGTGAACGGCGTGCGGATGAAGGCCGGCATGGATGCCAAGACCTACATCAGCGGCGAGGCGGGCACCTCCGTCACCGTCACCGTGATCCGCCAGGAGGACGACGCCCAGCGGGACTACACCATGGAGCGCCAGTCGGTGCCCATCCCCATCGTCACCTACAAGCGGATGGATGACGACGTGGGCTATATCGACTGCACCAGCTTCGGCGGCTCCACCGCCGAGACCATCCAGAAGGCCATCACCGAGCTGGACCCCAAGGTGTCCACCTGGGTGCTGGACCTGCGGCAGAATCCCGGCGGCACCAGCGACGCCGCCGCCCTGTCCGCCGGCCTGTTCACCGGCGGGGCACTGATGGTCTATATGCGGGATGCCGACGGCCGCTACCGCTACATCTACACCGCCGAATCCTGCCCCGACCTGACGGATAAGCCCCTGCTCATCCTCACCAGCCCCTATTCCGCCAGCGGCTCCGAGCTGTTCGCCGCCGCCGCCCGGGACCACGGCTTCGGCATCGCCATCGGCCAGCGGACCTACGGCAAGGGCATCGCCCAGAGCGTGTTCGACGAGAAGTCCGCCCCCAAGCTGTTCCAGGGCGACGCGCTGAAGGTCACCACCGACCGGTTCTTCTCCCCCAGCGGGGCGTCCAACCACATTGTGGGCGTGCTGCCCACCCTGCTGATCTCGGCCAACAACACCGACGCCGCCGCCCTGATCCTGTCTGAGCCGGAGCCTATGCTGGCCGCCAACCACCTGAAGCTGGAGCTGACCGACTTCACCCTGTACATCGACGTAACCCGCGCACTGTACGACGACCGGGTGGACGCCTTCACCGAGCTTCTGGAGGCCCTGCCCCCCCAGGCCAAGCTCTACCAGGGGTCCAACAGCAAGACCTGGACCCAGGTGCAGCCCGCCGACGTGGCCGCCCAGCTGGGCCTGGACTTCCATTCCCGCTCCTTCTCCGACGTGGAGGGCACCCCCTATCAGACCCAGATCGACACCCTGTGCGCCTATGACCTGCTCTCCGGATACCGCGACGGCACCTTCCGCCCCCAGCAGACGGCGACCCGGGCGGAGTTCTGCGCCATGCTGGCCTCCGCGCTGAATCTGCCCGCCAGCGCCGGGGCACTCACCTTCTCCGACGTGGCCCAGAGCGCCTGGTACGCCGAGCCTGTGTCCGCCCTGGTGGCCCGGGGCTTTGTCTCCGGCTATGCAGACGGCACCTTCCGCCCGGACGACACCATCACCTATGAGGAGATGATCACCGTGCTGTCCTCTGTGGCCGCCTGGTTCAGCATGGACGGCTACGCCGTGGCCAACAGCGGCGGCGTGACCATCTCCCAGTGGGAGAACGTCTACTACTTCCAGGACTGGGCCCAGGAGTCCGCCCGGAATCTCACCGAGCTGGGGGTGTCCGTCCACGACCTGGAGCCTGCCCAGGCCGGCACCCGGGAGGTGGCCGCCAAGCTGCTGTGCGACCTGATGTCTCAGACCCACCTGCTGTGGGAATAATTTCTCCTGCGAATTTGTAACCCCATTCCCCGGGTTTCCTTCCCGTCTCTCCATAGGGGCGGGGGCAGAGCGGGACTCCGGGGTATTTTAGAAAGGACCTGATTCTATGACCAAAATCGACATTATCTCCGGCTTCCTCGGGGCCGGCAAGACCACCCTCATCAAGAAGCTGCTGGACGAGGCCTTCCAGGGTGAGAAGATCGTCCTCATCGAAAACGAGTTCGGTGAGATCGGCATTGACGGCGGCTTTCTGAAGGACGCCGGCGTGGAGATCACCGAGATGAACTCCGGCTGCATCTGCTGCTCCCTGGTGGGCGACTTCGGCGCGGCCCTGAAGAAGGTGCTGGACGACTACGCCCCCGACCGCATCATCATCGAGCCCTCCGGCGTGGGCAAGCTGTCCGACGTGATCGCCGCCGTGGAGAAGGTGCAGAAGGAGACCCCCGCCCTGCATCTGAACAGCTTCGTCACCGTGGTAGACGCCACCAAGGCCAAGATCTACATGAAGAACTTCGGTGAATTCTTCAACAACCAGGTGGAGCACGCCTCCGCCATTCTGCTGTCCCGCACCCAGAACCTGGACCAGGGCAAGCTGGACACCGCCGTCCGCCTGCTGCGGGAGAAGAACGGCAAGGCCGCCATCCTCACCACCCCCTGGACCCAGCTCACCGGTGCCCAGATCATCGCCGCCATGGAGGGCGGCCACTCCCTGGCCGCCGAGCTGATGGAGGAGATCGCCCACGAGCACCACGACCATGAGCATCACCACCATCACGACCATGACCACGAGGAGCATGAGCACAAACACCATCACGACCACGACCATGAGGAGCATGAGCACGAGCATCATCACGACCACGATGAGCATGACCATGAGGAGCACGAGCACCATCATGACCACGACCATGAGCATGAACACCACCATGACCACGGCGACGACTGCTCCTGCGCCTGCTGCTGCGGCCTCGACCACCATCACCACGACCACGATGCCGACGAGGTCTTCACCTCCTGGGGCCGGGAGACACCCCGGAAGTACAGCCGGGAGGAGCTGCAGGAGGCCCTGGCCGCTCTGTCCATGACCGAGGACTACGGCTTCATCCTCCGCGCCAAGGGCATGGTCCCCTGCGACGACGGCAAGACCTGGCTGCACTTCGACCTGGTGCCCCAGGAGTTCCAGATCCGCGCAGGCGCCGCCGACTACACCGGCCGCCTGTGTGTCATCGGCTCCGACCTGAAGGAGGCCGAGCTGGAGAAGCTGTTCCTGCTGGCCTGAGTTCTCCCAAAAATATCAACCTATGAGGTAAACGAACCATGGAAGATTCCCGTATCCCGGTCTATCTCATCACCGGATTTTTAGACAGCGGCAAGACCACGCTGCTCACCGACACCATGAATATGGACTACTTCAACGACGGGCAGCGCACCGTCCTGCTGATGTGCGAGGACGGTGAGGAGGAGTATCACGCCCAGTATCTCTCCGAGCGCAACTGCCGCCTGGTACCCATCGAGAGCCAGGACCAGCTGACGACGGAGTTCCTCCGGGAGGTGGACCGCCGCTATCAGCCCCAGAGGGTGCTGCTGGAGTATAACGGTATGTGGCCCATCCAGATCCTCCGGGACCTGAAGCTGCCCCGCGAGTGGGGCCTCTACCAGGCCATCGACGTCATCGACGGCACCACCTTCGAGATGTATCGCAGCAATATGCAGTCCATGATCATCGACATGGTCACCGAGGCGGACATGGTCCTCTTTAACCGCTGCACCGAGGAGATGCCCCTGTCCGGCTGGAAGCGGTCCATCCGCGCCGCCAACCGGATGTGTGAGATCGTCTTCGAGGACGCCCAGGGCGACGAGCTGGAGGTGGAGGACGTGCTCCCCTACTCCCTGGACGAGTCCCACATCACCCTGGAGGACCCGGACTACGGCATCTGGTATCTGGACATCCAGGAGCACCCCGAACGCTATGTGGGCAAGACCGTCACCTTCAAGGCCCAGGCCATGACCGGCGGCCGCCTGCCCAAGGGCACCTTCGTCCCCGGCCGGAACGCCATGACCTGCTGCGCGGAGGACATCCGCTTCTTCGGCTTCCTGTGTAAGTACGACAAGGCCCGCAGCCTGAAAAAGGGCGAGTGGGTCATGGTCCGGGCCGAAATTCGCTGGGAACAGGCCGACGTCTACGAGGGCGAGGGTGTGGTCCTCTACGCCCAGGCCGTGGAGCCCGCCGACCGGCCGGAGGACCCGCTGGTGTATTTCCGCTGAGCGGGGCTTCGTTGCTCTGCTCATAGGAACGACCACAACGCAGGGGTCGATTCCCCCTGTCAGGGGGAAATGTCCCAAAGGGACAAAAGGCGTAGGGG